>NZ_LWFH01000603.1:0-943 GCF_001635725.1 Oleiphilus sp. HI0066 | reverse complement strand
CTCAGCTAATATTGATGGCAATCAAATAACGCACTTCAAAATGAAGTGAATAGATATACAGAAGTCTCGTACACACAAAAATTGAACGAAGCTGCCAAGATTATAGAAGCTTCGTAAACACAAAATGCTATCGAAGCAAATAACCCCTTGGCTTAAGGGCGAAGAACGAAAGGAAAAACCGGATTTGCGCGAGGACTGTCTGAGCGAACGAAGTGAGTGAGTTCCGCAGCGCCGGCTTTGAGTAAGTGATAAGCGAACCCGAAGGGCCGAAGAGCAGGGGCCGTTTTGGATTATTAAGGGCTTTTGCAGGCGCAAAGCCCTTAATTCGCCTTTAGGCGAAACCTGAAAAGAAAAAATATCAACCGGCTATGCCGGAAAACAAAAGAACACTACAGTAACGGAAGCAATAAAAAGTGTCAGAGCAACAACCCTCGATTCTCGGGACTAGCCATGCGCCCCAATCGCACCCCCCCTACGATGACGAAATAGACCTCCTCGAACTCTGGCGTGTCCTCATGCGCGGCAAGTGGATCATCATCGGCTTCACCGCCATCTTCTCTGTTGCCTCCGTCTTCTACGCTCTTTCACTCCCAAATATGTATAAAAGCACCGCTGTACTTGCCCCTGCAGAATCCGCAGGAGGTGGCGGCCTTGGCAAACTCGCAGGTCAATTCGGTGGTCTTGCCTCATTGGCTGGCATTAACCTTGGTGGTGGCGGTTCCAATAAAACCGCCGAAGCACTTGAAATCCTCCAGAGCTGGGCTTTTATAGAGGAATTTATTCAAGAGCAAAATATCGCCACGCAAGTGTTTGCAGTCAAAGACTGGAACCCTGAAACCGACGAGCTGATCTACGACACCGAAATCTACGATCCGCAAACTCAAACCTGGACGCGCGAGCCACCTAAAGGTAAGCAAGCAGAGCCAAGCTCTTGGGAGTTATA
>NZ_LWFH01000602.1:0-1088 GCF_001635725.1 Oleiphilus sp. HI0066 | reverse complement strand
CAAGGCTTGAACCCTGAACTCTCAACGCTTGTGAATATGGTCTACGTGCCAGAGCGTCAAGGAAGCTTTCAAATAGAGCTTAAAGCTGCAGCTCGCCGCTTCGAGTTAATTCCCTACGAACTCGCTCCAACTATGAAATCCGTATTTCACGAGGTTTCTAGGGGCAATCCAGTTTTAGTGCTACAAAACCTTGCGCTCGGAAGCCATCCTGTATGGCACTACGCTTTAGTAGTTGGTTATGACCTTGATGATAAAACAGTGACTTTGCACAGTGGGCTCGAAGCAAACACAACTATTGCTCTTGGCACATTTGAACGCACATGGGCCAACAATGCGCCGAGTTGGGCGATTGTCATTTTGCCGCCGCACAAAGTCCCCGCCACGGCGTCACCATTGCCTTATCAAAAGACCCTAGAAGAACTTATTGAAGTTGGGCAGACGTCCACTGCCGTGGATGCGTATTACCATGCAAAGGAAGTATGGCCCGGGCAAAGCACATTCAATTTTGGTTTGGCCAATCTGCTCTACCAGCTCAATGAATTCGAAGAAGCACAAACCATGTATTTAGAAGCCATCCTTAAAACGCCGAACATCGCAAGTTATTGGAATAACTTAGCCTATGCCTTGGCAGAGCTATCTTGCGACAATGCAACTCAAGCAGTGCAATGTGCTCTCGCACTCGCGCCAAAAGAACAGAACTTCAAGAGCTCGAGCAAAGACATTGAAGCGATGCTAAACGCTAATTCTGAACCAACCGTGCAGTGCGCAGTACTTCCGAACTGTCCCATTCAGTAGTTAAGATTCATATGCGAACAACATCAAAACCCTTAATACTCATCCTCGCCTTACTGGTATTTAGTGCTTATTCATTTGCGGATGAATCTACGATTGAATGGTCACCGAGCTTTGAAAAGGCAAAGGTGCTCTCGAAAGTACGATCAAGCAAGTTGGCTGAGCTTTCAGGTTTAGTAGCAAGCCATAAAAATGAAGGGCTCTATTGGGCGCATAACGATAGCGGCAATGACCCAAGTATCTATTTACTTGATCCTTCAACGGGTGAAGTCAAATTAGAGGTTGAATTAAAAAAC
>NZ_LWFH01000601.1:0-1138 GCF_001635725.1 Oleiphilus sp. HI0066 | reverse complement strand
AGCTGAAGATCAGCGAATCACACTTGGTTCAGGTCAAATGATTCCAGGCTTCGAAGAAGGTTTGGTCGGAGCCAAAGCTGGTGAAGAAGTTGAACTAAAGGTTACTTTCCCAGAAGACTACGGTAACGAAGAATTGGCGGGTAAAGATGCTCGTTTTGAAGTTTCTGTAAAAGAGAATATCGAAATTAAACTTCCTGAAATGGACCAAGAGTTCTTCAGTAAGTACGGCGTAGACTCTGACGACGAAGATCAGTTTAAAGCTGAAGTCGTTAAGAATATGGAGCGTGAGCTTAAGAACGCGGTAGCAAATAACCTTAAACAGCAAATGGTGACACAACTGGGTGATCGTAACGATGTTGAAGTTCCACAAGGTTTGATTGATCAAGAGATTGATGCGATGAAACGTGAAGCTGTTCAGCAATTTGGCGGTGGTCAAGATATGGACTTGTCTCAGCTTCCAAATGAGTTATTCGCTGAGCAGGCGGCTAAGCGTGTTAAGACAGGTTTGTTGTTCGCTGGTATCGTTAAAGATAACGATATTAAAGCGGATGCAGCTAAGGTTGATGAGAAGATTCAAGAGATTGCAGGTACTTACGAATCACCTGAAGAGGTTATTGAGCACTACAATAAGCCAGAGAATCGTACACAGGTAGAAGCTGNTGTAGTTGAAGATGCGGTAATTGAGCTTCTTAAGGAAAAAGCAAAAACTAAGAAAAAGAAAATGTCTTACCAAGAAGCTGTGCAGTCTGCACAAGCGCAAGCGTAAACTTATTTTCTTTACAGGCCTGAAGAACGTTTGTTTTTCGGCTACACTTGAAAACAGCTGGTATTTTACCAGCTGTTTTTGATTTAGGGCTTGAAAAATGTCCGCACTGCCACGATGTAGGGAAAGGAAGATAAAATAATGAGCTACAGGGGTCCCATGAGCGAAGCACCATCAATTATTACCAATAGCGGCTTAGTGCCAATGGTTATCGAGCAAACCGCACGCGGCGAGCGTTCATTTGATATTTACTCGCGTTTGTTGAAAGAGCGAGTGATTTTCTTGGTAGGTCAAGTTGAAGACCACATGGCAAATTTGGTTGTAGCTCAGTTATTATTTTTGGAATCAGAGAATCCAGATAAGGATATTCACCTG
>NZ_LWFH01000600.1:0-1057 GCF_001635725.1 Oleiphilus sp. HI0066 | reverse complement strand
CCGCCGACATACTATTGGGGCATTGCTTGTTTTGGGGAATGAGTTTTGGTCAAAGCATCGAGCAAGAAAACCTTAAAGCCTATATTGGGCGCCTCGGAGTAAGACCGGCTTTAGGGCTTGCGCGTCAGAAAGAAAAACAGGCGATGAGCGACTAAGCCTATCGCCTGTTTTAAAGAAGCTGGAACAGAAGTTTCGTCTGTTCCTTTTTCGTTTTAGATTTCAAAATCTGTACGAAGTTTTTTCTCGATGATCTTGTTCACGAGGTTTACATAACGTGGCATACCGGCATCGTCGTAAGGTGGGTAATCTTCACCTTGAATAAGAGGCGATAGGTACTCTCGACATTCCGCCGTAATGCCATAGCCGTCATCGGTAATATAGTGAATAGGCATTTTCTTTTCTTGGTTAGCAACTTGGCTTAATGGTGCTTCGCCAATGCTCCATTTGTATGGAGCAGAGTTCTCGCGAACGATAATTGGCATGACTGCATTTTTGCCGCTAACCGCAAACTCAACTGCTGCTTTACCCATCGCATATGCTTGCTCAACGTCAGTTCGGCTAGCGATGTGGCGTGCTGCACGTTGAAGGTAATCTGCTACAGCCCAGTGGTACTTGTAGCCTAATGCTTGTTTCACCATGTTTGCTAGGGTTGGTGCAACACCACCCAATTGAGTGTGACCAAATGCATCTTTCTGGCCCGCATCGGCAACAAAGCGGCCATCTTCATATTGCGCACCTTCTGATGCTACGATCACGCAGTAACCATGCTTCTTAACGGCTTCATCAACGCGAGCCAAGAAAGTTTCTCTGTCGAATGGAACTTCTGGGAATAAAATGATGTGTGGCGCTTCATCGCTGTTCTGACCAGCCAACCCGCCAGCAGCTGCGATCCAACCCGCGTGGCGACCCATTACTTCTAAAATAAATACTTTAGTAGATGACTCACACATAGATTTAATATCCATTGCAGCTTCTTTTGTAGAAATCGCAACGTATTTCGCAACAGAGCCAAAGCCTGGGCAACAGTCTGTAAATGGTAGGTCGTTATCCACTGTTT
>NZ_LWFH01000599.1:0-817 GCF_001635725.1 Oleiphilus sp. HI0066 | reverse complement strand
TTACACGAAAAGCTTTCTCGCCTTGCTCTTCTGTGCCACTAAAAATTGTGCTTCCTGCAGCTTGTTCTGGAACATCGTAGGTAGCAACACGCTCTGCTTCGGCACTGGTGAATAGCGGTGCCACTTCATAAAGAAGATAAAAGAAGATAAGTGTGATTGCTACGATGACGCTAATGCCGCCAGCCCCAATAGAGACACTGGCAAGCTTGTCTTTTAACTTTCTGTTTTTACGATGCCTAACTAGCTTCGGAGTGTTGAAGTCTAATGTTGGCTGCGTTGGTGATTCACTCATAAATTAATACCGACAATTGAGAGAATTTAAATTTCGCAAATTATATAACAATGTAAATTCATAGTCTGCTTAAACGGAAAAACCTCCCACCATATATGGTGGGAGGTTTTTTCTTTGACTAGCTATCTACTGGGTACTAGCTTACTGCTTATAGACCTAGTTCTTTGAACTGACGCTCAACAACTTTTGCAGGAAGTGGCACATAGCCATCTTTAACTACAACTTCTTGACCTTGCTTAGACATTACAAGCTTCAAGAACTCAGCAGTCGTTGGATCAAGCGCTTTATTTGGCGCTTTGTTCACGTATACGTATAGGAAGCGTGAAAGTGGGTAAGCACCTGTTACAGCGTTTGCAGCATTTGCTTCAACATATTTGTCGCCCTTCTTCGCTAGTGGAAGAGCGCGCACTGATGCAGTTGTGTAACCGATGCCAGAGTAACCAATACCATTAATTGACTCAGATACACCCTGAACAACTGACGCTGAGCCTGGTTGCTCATTTACGTTGTTTTTGAAGTCGCCTT
>NZ_LWFH01000598.1:0-669 GCF_001635725.1 Oleiphilus sp. HI0066 | reverse complement strand
TTTGACGCGACGCGCAAACTGATCAACGATTTCTTTATTGCTTATATCGAACGCCTGACTACATATGCCTTTGTGGGGCAAGGATTCGAGTTGCTTCACGGTTTCTTTTAATCCTGATTCGTCGTAGTCGGTAATCGCGATCCGTGCATTTAGCTTTGCAAATTCCAAGGCATAGGCGCGCCCCATTCCAGAACCGGCTCCGGTGATGACGATGGTTTTATCTTTAAAGTTCTTCATGCGGCACTCGTTTGTTTAGTTTTATTGTGTTGCTGAGTTGAGTTCATCGTTTTGTTTTTAATCGATGACACATCTACATTAATCGAAGGTGGATAGAGCTTCAGATTCTCGTCTGTCACTGGGCCATGCCGAAGATTTTTGAGATCTACTTTATAGTCCATCGACATGTACCAAGGCGCCTTGAACCCTTGGCGAGGGAGATCTTTTAGTACTCGCTGTACATAACCTGCACCAAAATCTAAGAGGGGGCGTGTTGGCATAGTCGGGCTAGGCAGTTCAGGACATGCTGCGGCCTGATTTTTGTCACTCATGTGTTTTATCAGTCGACAGTAATGCTCGCATAGCAAGCCTACTTTTAAGGTCCAAGATGAGTTGGTGTAACCAATGGCAAAGGCAAAATTAGGTATGCCGCTCAACATCATGCCTTTGTAT
>NZ_LWFH01000597.1:0-887 GCF_001635725.1 Oleiphilus sp. HI0066 | reverse complement strand
TACGATGTCTTTCTGCGCGATAAGCCAGTTCAAATTATTTAGCGCGAGCTTGATGTGATCTATTGAAGAATAAGATTTGTATTGCAGCTTAGAAACCATTTGTAATGCAATTTTCTGATACTATTGTCGTAAGTCTAAATTGCTTCGGTTAAAAAATCCCACAGCTAGAGCAAAAAAATCTCTTTAAGTGCTTCTTTGGAGTCACCCTTTTTTATGGAAAATTTTACGCATATTGGTTTGATTGGCCGCCTCGGTAGTGCAACGGTCATAGAAACGTTGCGCCGTTTGAAACGCTACCTCGTGTCAGAGGGGTACCATATTATTCTTGAGGAGCAAGTGGCTGAATTAATGCCAGGTCATGGTTTGCAGGTATCTAGCGTAAAGATGATGGGTGAGGTGTGCGACCTTGTTATTGTAATTGGTGGCGACGGAAGCCTATTAGGAGCAGCTCGGGAACTCGCTAAATCAAACGTTCCTTTATTAGGAGTGAATCGTGGGCGATTAGGTTTTCTTACGGATATTTCTCCTGAACAAATTGAAGATGGAGTCGATGCCGTTTTAGAAGGTGACTATGTCGAAGAAAAACGCTTTTTACTTGATGTATTGGTGCGCCGAAATGGTGAGCCGGTCGGTTACGGTTCAGGTTTGAATGACATTGTTCTGCATCCTGGTAAATCGACACGAATGATCGGCTTTGATCTCTTTGTTGAGGGACAATTCGTATATAGCCAGCGCTCTGATGGTTTGATTGTCAGTACCCCAACAGGATCAACCGCATATTCTTTGTCTGCAGGTGGCCCTCTTCTCCATCCCAAGTTAGATGCAATTGCTCTTGTTCCAATGTTCCCTCATACGCTGAGTAGCAGACCTATTGTGGTAGACGGGAA
>NZ_LWFH01000596.1:0-613 GCF_001635725.1 Oleiphilus sp. HI0066 | reverse complement strand
CCAATGCCATCTCATCATTCTGAGCAAATACTGCTTGTACTTCAGGGTTGCCTGCTAACAAGTTTTCCATCACATTCAGCCCCTTGGTGCGATCAAAGTCTGCTGGCTGGCTAGCGAGAAGTTGAATGTTGCTAGCTTCAACCGCTTTCATAAAGCCCTCGCCACGCTCGCGCGCTGCCGAAGTACCTGCTAAGCCTTCAAGCTGAATCACTTTTGCGTCTGCACCAACTTTATCAACAATAAACTGCCCAGCCATTTCGCCACCAGCAACGTTATCAGAGGCAATATGAGTGACGACTTCTCCGCGCGAAGCGCCACGATCCAAGGTTAACACGGGGATTTTGGCGCGATTAACCATGCGAATAGCATTGGCCGCCGCGTCTGAATCTGCTGGATTAAGTAAGATTGCTTTCACCCCACGAACCGTCAAATCTTCAATGTTCGATAGTTCCTTGCTTGGGTCGTTTTGTGAGTCGAGCACGATGAGTTTATATCCCAACTCTTTTGCCTTGGCTTCAGCGCCGTCTTTCATCGTCACGAAGAAAGGGTTGTTTAAGGTGGAGACTACAATAGCCAGTGTGTCAGCTGCCTTTGTCATCATAGAAAAAGAAGC
>NZ_LWFH01000595.1:0-551 GCF_001635725.1 Oleiphilus sp. HI0066 | reverse complement strand
TAAAAGTTACTAAGATATACCATAGAGCATCTACAAACGCGGCAGTGGAAACCATGACAAGCGAATCAATCGGACTGTTATTTGCGTCAACGAATTGAGAGAACAAGGCGACAAAAAACACTGCTAGTTTTGGATTTAAAAATGCAATGAAAAAACCGTCTCGAACAGCTTGTCTGCCTTTCGGGCTTTCTACACCATTAATACTTAACTCGACCCCACTTAGCCCAGAAGCGAAACTACGTAACCCCATGTAGATTAGATACAACGCCCCCAACAGTATCAGTGTATTGTGCAGAAAAGGGAACGTTTTGCTAATGCTCGCAATTCCCAAAATTGTTGCGCACGCCCAAAGAGCAACCCCGCTAGCATGGGCTACCGAAACTTTAACACCTAAACGAAATCCGCCAGCTATCGCGTTTTGAAGGACACAAATTAAAGAAGGGCCTGGCGACATGGCTCCGAGAGCACAGGTTGCCAATAGTAAAAGCCATTGTTCAAAGGGCATTATTTCTAACCGTGTGAAAGGACGTCAAGGGCACTGTTGACCAAAA
>NZ_LWFH01000594.1:0-875 GCF_001635725.1 Oleiphilus sp. HI0066 | reverse complement strand
AGAATTCCAATACATAGTTCAGCATTTTTTGATGAGAATTTTAGTCAGTCTTTGCAGAAGGTATTGATGAAGGGGCATATAGCCGCAGATGATTTGTGGTTTGAGATATATGACCTAGACAGTGTGTCTAATCCTTATTTAGTAGCTGATTTAATGATGGATCTTCAGAACTTAGGGGTGAAATTTAGTCTGGCTGGATATGGAACTAAGCAATGCTCGCCCGACTTAGTAGAGTTGTTACCGATTGATTCGGTGACGATGGCAGCGAATACTTTGCAGTCTTCGCAAGAGTTAGAAGAGACTGAGCGATCACTGATTGAGTTGGCTCAACACTTCGGTAAATTGGTGATTGTTTCTAATGTTGATTCAGCTATTGCGATGCAAAAAGCAAAAATACAAGGAGCCGACTTCGCTCAAGGAGAGCGAGTCGGGCCAGCAAAAGAGTACAGTTAAGGANTAAGCTTCTTTAATTTCGTAGCTGTGGGTGATTTCTACATCAGCTTTTTCAAGCATGATTGAAGCAGAGCAGTACTTAGTAGCTGAAAGTTCTACAGCTCTTTTAACAAGGCTCTCTTTAAGCTTTGTTCCAGTAACAGTGAAATGGATATCGATTTTTGTGAACACGCTTGGAACTTCATCAGCGCGCTCGGCCGTGATGTTAGCAACACAGTCAGTGACGTCTTGGCGAGACTTTTTGAGGATGCTCATTACATCAAAGCTAGTGCAGCCACCTAAGCCAAGTAAAATCATTTCCATTGGACGAGGACCTTGGTTCTTGCCACCATGATCTGGAGGACCGTCCATTGTGATTGTATGGCCGGAACCAGATTCTGCTACGAATTTAGCGTCGCCGCCCCAACGTATTTCTGCTTTCA
>NZ_LWFH01000593.1:0-798 GCF_001635725.1 Oleiphilus sp. HI0066 | reverse complement strand
CATCGGTTTTCTGATCGTAGGGCTTACCGTTTTGCCTTTGCTAGCTTTTAACTTACTTGGTTTAAGTAAGAAGGGAGTACGCTATGAAACAGCCTAATAAACTAGCGCCATGGGTCTTAACAATTGGTTTGGCGTTAGGTTCGCTATTCGTTATGCAAGGCGCATGGATTCATGTAAAAGCGCTAACAGGGCAGTGGTTGATCGAAAACGCTTGGCTTAAAACAGAGCGTGACGGACGCAATTATAAACCGTGGCCGTGGGCAGATTTTTACCCCGTCGCACAGCTCAAAATACCATCCATCGGCGAGTCTTTGTTTGTACTGAATACACCCAGTGGGCAAGCACTCGCCTTTAGCCCTGCGATGACTGTGCATGTGGATGAAGAAACAGGCAAACAAATATTTCTCATCCAAGCGCATAACGATACGCACTTTAAAAATTTGCCATTGCTGGAGAAGGGGGCGTCGCTTCATCTCCAATCGCTAGAGTATGAGCAAGATTTTTCTGTGCAACATACCAAGCACGTAGATTCGCCAGTCCTGCAATTAAATCATGCGTTGGAGAGAGATCGTTTGATCCTCTCTACGTGTGATGAAGATGATTCTGAGAGCCGCAGATACTTGGTTTTGGGGGGGTGATCGCGATTTTCAATTTAATCGATATTAATGCTTTAGATATCGTTTAAACAGGCGAAATAGCACAAAAAGAACGTGCGTATAAGTTGTTGAAATAATCCAGAAGAATTCAAGAATATGCGAGGCACTCTTTTTAGAGGCTGTTCGTTAGTCAGCTTCCCTT
>NZ_LWFH01000592.1:0-676 GCF_001635725.1 Oleiphilus sp. HI0066 | reverse complement strand
AATATCGATTACGGTGACCGTGTTTTCTGAATCACTCAGCCAAGATGCGAGCTGAGCACAACTAAGATGTTTAAATGACATAGTAAAGTTCCACTTTTGCGATGAAGCATTATAGACCTTACGGGCGCTACTGCGTATTTGGGTTTGGTAATGCTTGCATTGTTTTCGCGACTGGGATTAGTCTTGATGCTGGAAAAATAAAAACTAAGGAGTGATGAATGTCGTTAACGGTATATGGTTACCCAAACACCCGCACTTTGCGTGTGACTTGGTTGCTCGAAGAGTTGGGCTTGGATTACAGCTTCCAACTTGTCGATCTCATGAAAGGTGAAGCCAGACAGACGTCATTTCTAGAGCTCAATGCAGGGGGCAAGGTGCCTGCCATTCGTGTTGATGGAGGCATTATCACTGAATCCTTAGCGATCATGAATTATCTCTGCACATTGAAGCCCGAGGCAGAACTGATTCCAACATACAGCGCTTTTCGTCGTGCTCAGTATGACCAATGGAGCGTATTTGCAATTGCAGAACTAGAGCAACCTCTATGGACCATAGGAAAGCACAAGTTTGCTTTGCCGAAAGACTATCGTGTGCGCGAGATGGAAGCGACGTCGGTCTATGAGTTTCAGGTAGCTTTGGATTTGCTGAGCAAGGGCTTAGGGCAGCAAGATTATAT
>NZ_LWFH01000591.1:0-1163 GCF_001635725.1 Oleiphilus sp. HI0066 | reverse complement strand
TTTTTCCGCTCTATCTACAAGCCACTGACTCAGTTTAACTGCTAGTTTTTCATGCGCTACAAAAACGCAAAAAAAAAGCCCCGCAATGCGGAGCTTTTTTTGATAAGACCAAGCTTATTCCGCTGCTACGATCTCTACGTATTTGCGGTTTTGAGGGCCTTTTGTAACAAACTGAACAACGCCGTCTGCAGTTGCAAACAAAGTGTGGTCTTTACCACAACCAACGTTAGTACCAGCGTGGAAACGTGTACCACGTTGACGAACAATAATGCTACCTGCTGAAACAACTTGGCCGCCGAAGCGCTTAACGCCTAAGCGTTTACTCTCGGAATCGCGACCGTTCCGGGTACTACCACCCGCTTTCTTGTGAGCCATTAGATTACTCCTTTCGCTATCTGATTCGCACTAAGTGCAAACGCTTAGCTTAGCCTTTAATACCAGTGATTTTCACCTCAGTGTACCACTGACGGTGACCCATTTGCTTCATGTGATGCTTACGACGCTTGAACTTCATGATTTTTACTTTGTCATGACGGCCGTGACTAACGATTTCTGCTGTCACTTTAGCGCCTTTCACGTTTGGCTCACCAATTTTTACATCGTCACCATTCGCTACAAGCAATACTCGATCAAAATCTACTTTAGCGCCTGTCTCAAGCTCAATTTTTTCAAGCTTAAGTACTTCGCCTTCTGTAACACGGTGCTGCTTACCACCGCTTACGATAACTGCGTACATTTATGTTCTCCAATTTTAATAACCCTCAACTTATAGATCTGAATCTACCCTGCCGTTGTTTCTTAAAGCACTGCTTTTTAACATCTGTTTCTAAAGGAAGCTCTTCGGCAACCCTATAACAGAGAACAACCTCGTATTTGAGGGGCGCGTGATTTTAATAAAACAAGAAAGCAAATGCAACACTGAAGCCAATCTAATAAGAACTTATCTTGACACTCGACACACCGAACCATAGCATTTGCACCGCATCGATAGATAAGCAGCAAAACTCTACAAAAATTTGAACGATTAAATGCACTTAAAAGACATCTACCAGAGCGTTGAGCAAGAGTTCGACGCAGTCAACGCCCTGATTTTCGATCAACTATCATCTCGCGTTCCTTTAGTTGAAAAAATCGCACAATATATTATTGAGAGCGGTGGTAAA
>NZ_LWFH01000590.1:0-783 GCF_001635725.1 Oleiphilus sp. HI0066 | reverse complement strand
GCGGCTGAATCAGAGACCTCTTGCATCTGCGTGACCTGTGGAATATGCACCACACAGTGTTCTCCTTCACCAAGATTGGCACGCGTATCTTTACTCTCGCCACTTGGCTTCTTGCCGATTGAAACAACTAAGGTAGGCGGCGCACTGGTTAATGCGTTGAAGAAAGAGAAAGGGGCGAGGTTATAGGTTTCGTCGCTATTTGAATTCTTGGTCAGCACCCACGCAATAGGGCGCGGCACGATCGTTTGGGTGAGAAGGTGGTATATCTCGCCAGAGCTGTGTTCTGAAAGCTTGAGTTGCATACTGTTCCTTACTAAATGCTAGTCCCGTTAAAGTGACTCGGCTACTCGGGCAGCCGAGGAATTAGGGATCGGGTGGGAAATTTAGAGTGCTCAGGTGAACTTTTACAAAAGAAGCGGACATTAGATTAAGCTTATATGTGCTAATAAAACTAAAAATCTGAAGAGGTTGCAACTAGAGTCAAGTGCCTACGTTTGTACAATAAATTCAGGATTTCGCTTATACCGCCAATCAACCCCGAACCGATACAGATCATTGCGACAGGGCTGTCTGGACGAAGACCATATTTTATGGCGACTACATAAAGAACAATTATGAGAAATGTAACCAGGTTCCAATAAATAGATAAGCGCCAATTATTTTCATAATGTAGTGAAGAAGCACAATTGGAGCATCGCAACCTGTTTGGCAGAAGTCTAGGACGGAGTATCACCTTCCAATCAACAACCTCGTAACACTTCGGGCAAACTTTGCCATGGTCAT
>NZ_LWFH01000589.1:0-562 GCF_001635725.1 Oleiphilus sp. HI0066 | reverse complement strand
AACAATCTGTTCGTGAAACTCGGCGAATCGCTCGAAGGCGCGAGCGCGACAAGCATCAAAAATCGCTTCTTTGTTTTCAAAATAGCGATATGGCGTCATGGCGCTGCAACCAGTCGCCAGGGCAATAGCTCTAATTGATACGTCACGGTATCCGTGTTTCGCAAATAGTATGAGTGCTTGGTCCATAAGCTTTGCTCTGAACTCTGCCACTTCTTGTTCGTCTAGTTTTCTTCTTCCCATGAGTCATACGATAAGTTAAAAAATTGACAGTGTAAAATTTACAGTGTAAAAAATAAATCCGAAAGTGTGGACTCGTTCGTAGTTCCGGTAGTTTTTTTAGAAATCCAATTAAGTGAGGAATAAATGCCATCCATTCAAAGGTTGACCAATTCACCCATTTTTCTTGTTTCGGTGTTTTTTGTTTTCCTCTCGGCAGCACTTGGCGTTAGTCGAATAACACATTCTTCAACGAGCAATGACATTGCTGCGTCAGCCGTTTTGGTTGAGACGCTTGGTGATGGTGGCGAGATTTTCGTGCCAGAATATGAGCAGTTTGTTGCGC
>NZ_LWFH01000588.1:0-1148 GCF_001635725.1 Oleiphilus sp. HI0066 | reverse complement strand
TAAATATTTTACTAAGCTCAAGACTGCCTAGTTCATCCAAACGGCCCGTATAAATATACTGCGCGAGTGTGTCGGAATAGGTTGTTGCTGATTCTTTCGCTGCTTGTCGTATGTTGAGTGTGATGAAAAAATTAAAAAGTGTCATCACTCCAAGAAAAGCGATTGTGGAAGCGGCTCCGATTAAAAAATGTGTGATGGCCAAAAAAATGGCAATAGGAAGTAGTAGGGTCGTGGTCGCTGCATTCAATTCATAGGCGATTGGCCAATGTTTAGGGTGCTATAGATGGTAGGGCTGTTTACCTTCATTAATTAGCTTGTAAGCATGCGTAGCGCGACTGATTTGATCACGACTTGGCTTGAATCGAACGCTTTGCAGGTGAGCTTCACCGTCAGTTTCATCCGCATTAGCCATCACGAAAGCATCGACCCAATAGTGATCCCCGTTTTTACAACGGTTTTTAATGATGTCCATCCACGATTTTTGATCCGCCATTGCGTCCGAAAGCGATTGAAACGCGGCTTGTGGCATATCTGGATGACGAACAATGTTGCGTGCTTGCCCAAGCGCTTCTTCTTCGGTAAACCCTGATATTTCAACGAAGTCTTTATTGACGTATGTGATCACGCCTTTAGACGTGGTTGTTGAAACAATGCGAGCGTGCTGGTCATATTCAAGCTCGTTTTGAGTAACGGGTTCGTTAATGCGCATGGGGATTTCCTAATTAGTAAACTGCCCAAAGAGCTTAGTAAGCGCAGGCATAGCTTGCTGAGCTTTTCGAATATGCTGGATCTAAATCAATTAACTTGAAGGGAGCTATCATGGAAACGGATCATCACATCAACTAAGGTTTGGAATCTAATCTAAGCAATGACGCGTATTTAACGCTGGGTTTAATCAAAGGAATCTTTTATGTATAGAGCGTATGCAGCAGAGACCGCAGGCGGAAAGTTGGTTGAAGTAGGGAGAGAACTTCAACCTTTAGGTGCGAATGATGTTGAAATTGACGTGATGTATTGCGGTATTTGCCATAGTGACGTGAGCATGCTCGACAACAGCTGGGGGATGTCTGTGTACCCTATCGTAGCAGGGCACGAAGTCATTGGCCGTGTTGCAAGCGTTGGCGCGGAAGTTGACGATACCTTAGTTG
>NZ_LWFH01000587.1:0-818 GCF_001635725.1 Oleiphilus sp. HI0066 | reverse complement strand
TCAGTGAGCAATTTGAGCGAAGTAAAAATAACGCGAATCAGGTGATAAACGCTTTCGAAAAACAAGATTTACAAGCTACAGTTCGACTAAGTGATGTTGGCGCAAAGAGCGGCTCCTTACTGACAAATGAAAACGCAATTCCATACAGCGGTGCTGGATATGAGAGGATATTCATTCATCATCAACAAGCGCTAAATTACTGGGCTCAAAATGACATTGAGGGTGCCAGTGTCGAGTTTCGTAAAGTCGCGCTCGAACAACGTGTATTGAGCGAACGCTATGAAGATGAGATTGCTAAAGCGCATTCAGAAGCCCAACAAAACAACATAGATATCGCGAGTATCAGCCAAAAGTTCTCGGGGTTAGATGAAATCGCGGGATCAGTAAAAAGCTCCTTTTTGAGCCCGTATACCTACTACACATCAGCCGCATTTTGGGAAGCCATTGGCGAGTACAACAATGCATTAATTGATTACAAGCTCGCTTTAGAGATCGTGCCAAACTCTCAGTCTATTCAGGCAGATATTAGACGTGTATCTGCCCAACTCGGAGGATCAAGTTCTGGCGAAACCAATTCACCCAAGGACAACGAAGGCTCTATCGTTATTTTGTATGAACAAGGCTTTATTCCAGAAAGAACTGAATTTGCTCTGAGTATCCCTAATTTTTACGATGGCGGAATCATTAGCGTAGCGTTTCCGTTCTACGCCAATACAGAGTCATGGTCACGCCCTACTCCGCTATCGATAAGAGATGACCAATTTGTAGATTATGGCGAAACATTCCCGCTGACTGACTACGGAACTCTCGCTGTAAAA
>NZ_LWFH01000586.1:0-809 GCF_001635725.1 Oleiphilus sp. HI0066 | reverse complement strand
TCATTACCTGACACAGACAAAATCGCGCGCTTTATGACCAAAATTATGCCTGACTCTTGGGCATATTTGATCACTCGTAAGCGAAACATCTTGATTCAAAGAGCACTGTACGCTGTCAGTATGAAATGGCCGAATTTTATGCGAAAGCTCCTAATGAAAAATGTCAAAAAAGAACTCGGAGAAAACGTCGATACGAAACATTATTCGCCTCGCTACAACCCATGGGAAGAACGTCTATGTGCAGCACCTGATGGTGACTTCTTCGCAAAAATAAGAGACAAAAAAGCGAGTGTTGTGACGGATGAAATAGATCGATTTAGTGAAAACGGCATAATTTTGAAATCTGGAGAGAAATTGGAAGCCGATATCATCGTAACGGCGACGGGGCTTAACCTTCAAATGATGGGAGGTTTAAATCTGACGGTTAATGGAGAAGCGAGCCCATTATCTGAAAAAATGACGTACAAGAGCGTTATGATAGAAGGTATACCAAATTTTTCTTGGGTGTTTGGATACACAAATGCACCTTGGACACTTAAATGCGACATTGCGTCCCGTTATATTTGCAGGCTAATAAAACACATGGATAGTCAAGGTCATGTAGTAGCCACTCCGACAGATAACGGAGACAACAAAGCTTCGGAAGGAATTTTAGACGGCTTTGAACCTGGCTATGCTCAACGTGCTAAGCATATGTTGCCACGTCAAGGTAAAGCAGGCCCATGGCGCTTAGAAATGAATTACGCGAAAGACAAAAAAATATTGTTGAATCATCCAGTAGCGGATGAGTTTATGAAATTCGAGAGCAA
>NZ_LWFH01000585.1:0-870 GCF_001635725.1 Oleiphilus sp. HI0066 | reverse complement strand
ACTTTGTTGCTGGAGGTGCTGCGATCAATGTATTTACGATCCAGAATGGTATGGATCTTCAGGTCGTTGATGCAGGTGTTAACTATGAATTTCCTGATGATTTGCCGATCGTTTATCGCAAGACAGCAAAAGGAACACGTAACTTTTTAGTTGATCAGGCGATGACCGAGTGGCAACTGAATCAATCCTTACAATCAGGCGCGGATGTTCTTGGTGAGTTGCATGATAAAGGCTGCAATGTTGTTGGGTTTGGTGAAATGGGTATTGCAAATACGGCATCTGCAGCTGCTCTTATTTCCCAGTTAACTGGGATTCCGGTATCAGAAATAGCTGGTCGCGGTACGGGGCTTAATGACCGTCAACTGAGTCATAAAATTCAGGTACTTGAAAAGTCTTTTACCTATCATGGTGAGTTAGATGGTGTTCACGCAGTACTCCAAACGTTTGGTGGTTTTGAAATAGTACAAATGGTTGGTGCGATGCTCGAAGCAAGCAAACGTAATGTGCTGATATTGGTTGACGGCTTTATTGCGAGTGCCGCATATTTATGTGCATACAAGCTGGACCCTTCGATTAAGGACAATGCCGTGTTTTGTCACTGCTCTCAGGAGCAAGGGCATAGAAAGCTGTTAGATTATTTAGGCGTCAATGCGCTACTAGATTTGAATCTTCGCTTGGGTGAGGGCTCAGGATGTGCTTTGTCTTATCCGCTTGTAAAGGCGGCTGTATCGTTTATTAATGAGATGGCTAGCTTTGAAGATGCGGGCGTCTCAGACGCTTAAGCCAAACGAGCCTCGATCATGATTAAACGACAGCTTCAACTAATCCATTATGCTTTGATGTTTTATACGCGCATCCCTTTGCCATCTT
>NZ_LWFH01000584.1:0-1031 GCF_001635725.1 Oleiphilus sp. HI0066 | reverse complement strand
AGCGGAACAATGGGAGAAGACTATTTTACTCAGCTAGATCATGCCAAATTAATGTATAAGGTTGTGTATTCCGCGCCGAGTGAGACCACTGCACAGCACACGCAAGAGGCTGTGAATATCTTATCTTCATTTAGTCCGGACTTGCTGTTGTTCGCTGGTGGAGATGGCACGGCTCGAGATGTTTGTGCGTCCATAAACAACGAGCAGGTATGTCTGGGCATACCGAGTGGTGTGAAGATGCACTCTGGTGTTTTCGCTATCACGCCTCAAGCAGTTGTGTCGATCATAAAGAGCATGTTGGCGCGTAAGCTCGTTGCGGTGACTGAAGCTGAGGTGCGTGATATTGACGAACGATCCTTTCAAGAGGGGCGGGTTGTTACCAAGCACTTTGGTGAGTTGCTTGTT
This sequence comes from Oleiphilus sp. HI0066, assembly GCF_001635725.1. Taxonomy (NCBI): domain Bacteria; kingdom Pseudomonadati; phylum Pseudomonadota; class Gammaproteobacteria; order Oceanospirillales; family Oleiphilaceae; genus Oleiphilus; species Oleiphilus sp. HI0066. The sequence continues at coordinate 626 of NZ_LWFH01000584.1, read as the reverse complement.
CCCGATGATCAATTGTTGGTGCAATGCGTAAAGTGTAGCGGTTTGCCTGATGATCAGTTATCGCTAGATGACATTGCGGCATTCGTCTCTGAGACGCTCGAGGATGATGTACTTTATCTCTTTGGTTCTGGTGGTAGCTTACGACATATTAAAGAGTTCGTCGGCATTGATGAGCCAACCTTGCTTGGTGTGGATGCCTGGTATAACGGAGAGTGTATTGCGAAGGATGCGAACGAACCAGTATTGATTGATTTACTTGGCAATTATCCAAAGGCAAAGTTGTTTTTGTCTGTGATTGGAGGGCAGGGAGTAGTATTAGGCCGCGGTAATCAGCAGCTAAGCGTTCGCGTGTTAAGAATGCTTGGCATTACCAACATTCAATTTGTCGGGACGCAAGAAAAGCTTCATGCGTTAGAGGGTAAAGCACTGCAGGTCGATAGTGGAGACGATGCTCTGAACCAAGAGATTAGTGGTTATCGGCCCATTTTATGTGGCTATCACGACTACGTCTTGTACGACATCGCTTACAGTGCATAAGTTCGTCTATTTATTTTTGTACTCTGAAAACAAATGAATCATCAAGCGAGCCAAGTGAGTCGAGGTCCCATTCTTCAAAGCAATTCTAA
>NZ_LWFH01000583.1:0-805 GCF_001635725.1 Oleiphilus sp. HI0066 | reverse complement strand
ATCGCTTGATCGATTCTAGTATGTCACCCGTAAATGTTGTTGCTTTTGCTGTCTGATACAACAACTCATCCATGCGCTGATATGTATCACCAGAATCAACAATCTTTTGATAGGTATCGAGCACGACGTCAGCGTGAACGTAAGGATCTACCGTCAGACCTTTCTCTGATACGCCATAACTCGCGCTCAAATTATTCAAGCGATTCAATGCTTCAATACGTACTTCTGGACTTTGCGCGGTTTCGAAAAGCTTTCGATAGCGTTTCATTACATATTTAACCGAGACATCGGGAATCGGTTTCTTATCGAGCGCTAAAACACGAGGTCGTAAATCACCAATCTTCTCCGCTTTCGCAGACTCGCCAAAATTGACAGTAAAACTCTCATTTGCCAAAAGATAGCTTGAGTTCAGAGAAGCAAGAATTGACACACAAACGATCAGCCAAGGCACTATTGGTACCTCCCATCAAGCAGATTTGTTCGTTTTGTAGTCAGACGGGCGTGAGATTCTAGTATTTGTATAAAACCAAGTTCGGCTTGCTCGTAATGCTTATGCAGTCGCTCATCAAAACGTTCAAAGGCATTGTTCGCGTCATTAGTGAATGCACCATCGATTCTAGAATAAAGTGCTGCAATCTTAACGGTCAGCGCGTCAATTTTTTTCAAGGCTTTATCGATGCTTTGTATATGTTCAGGTATCGCTTTCTTGCGGTCGTTTACTCTTGGGGGCAAGCTCGCCAATCGAGTTTCAAGAGCACTCAGTGTATCTGATGTTCTCGATGTGCTGTTAGGGGGAAGTCGCTGC
>NZ_LWFH01000582.1:0-872 GCF_001635725.1 Oleiphilus sp. HI0066 | reverse complement strand
TTAAGAGACAACACCCGAAAAGGAAAACAAAATGAGTACCACATTTAACTTCACCGGAAAAAACGTCTTTGTAGTTGGCGGCACGAGCGGTATTAACTTCGGAATAGCTAGCGGCTTCGCGCGCTGGGGAGCCAATGTAGTCGTTGCCTCACGCAAAGAACAAAAAGTTGCGAATGCAGTCGCAGAACTAAAAGCATTGGGCGCCTCTGCAAACGGCGTGACACTAGACGTCCGAGATTACGAGCAAGTTGAAGACGGATTTGAAAGCGCTTGTAAATTCTTAGGTGGCGACATTGATATCCTCATTTCAGGCGCAGCAGGAAACTTCCCTGCTCGCGTTAACGACATGTCGCCTAATGCGATCCGCTCAGTGCTTGAAATAGACCTACTAGGTACATTTCACGTTATGCGCGCTGGGTTTAATTATCTCAAAAAACCCGGCGCAAGCGTGATTAACATCTCTGCTCCGCAAGCCTTTCTTCCCATGGCTCATCAAGCACATGTTTGTGCAGCCAAAGCAGGCGTGGACATGGTGACGCGAACACTAAGTATGGAGTGGGGGCAAGATGGTGTGCGCGTCAATTCGATTGTACCTGGCCCGATCGCCGGCACAGAAGGAATGGATCGCCTGTCTCCAACCCCCGACTTACAGGCTGCTGTCGCAAAATCGGTACCGCTAAAACGCCTTGGTGAAGTCCACGACATTGCCCATGCAGCTGGAATGCTATGCGCTGAAGAATCCTCGTATATTTCAGGCATTGTGCTCCCAGTAGACGGAGGATGGAGTCAAACTGGCGCGACATCGGTCATGGATAAGATGTCGCGCATGCTCGACACCATGAAACCATAATTAACATAACAACGACAGCGCG
>NZ_LWFH01000581.1:0-1015 GCF_001635725.1 Oleiphilus sp. HI0066 | reverse complement strand
GCTGGATCATGATGGAGTTTGGGTCATTTAGGGCAATGGCATCTGCCGCAAATAATGCACCACATATTAACGCAATGCTTAATAGTGCTATACCAGTTTCGTTATGCTGTCTGTTGTAGTTCCAATGAGTGAAATCAGAATATTTACGTAAGGTGCTGAGCAGGCGACTTTTAAAATCATTACGCGAGCTAAGCATGTTCCACCTTCTCAGCCGCAAGTTCTCTACTCATGTTTGATTGTAAGGCTGGAAATATCATTTGAAATACAACCAATCCTTTCTCGGAAGTAGCATTGAAAAGTATGCCGTTCGCAATGCAAATATTTTTACAAACGTTAAGTCCTAAGCCGTATTCTCCATGCACGCTTCCTTGCCTGTTTTCAATAGTGAGTTCGTTAAGTGATGCTGGCAGACGTGGTCCCTTATTCTTGATCAGCAGAGTCCTTCCTTTCTGTATCTCAATGCTGATGGCGGTATCTTTATTGCGATGACGTATTGCATTGTTGGTTATATTAGTGATCAATCTTGTTAGCAAGGCGGGCGCAAGCTCGATATCGAAGTCGCGACTACAGAACAAATTAATATTAGCTGTACTGTAAGTGGTTTGGAGCTCATGTGTTAACAAAGAGACATGCTCAAGTATCGAGTAATTTGTCTGCTCCTGTATATGATTCTCGCTGTCATACCAATCAAGATCGCTCAGAAGGGTTTGGCTGATCGTTGAAATTTCGTTTAACGAATGGTTTAGGCGTTTAACGTGTTGATTTGATGAACCAGAAGTGCTGAGAGCGTTAAGGCTAGATCTGATCGCAGAAATCTTTTTGTTAAACGCATCCTTGGTTAAGGTTTTAAGAATGCCGTTCCAGCTTTCTCGGGAATTAACAATAGCCAGATTGTTACGCGTAATTTCGTACTCGCGTTTGAGCGTGTTGTTGCTCGACAAAGCCCAAAAGTAAGTACTCAAAGCGAGGGTAATGTAAGTGAGTAGTAGTAACCCTGTATATGAATATTGTTGAT
>NZ_LWFH01000580.1:0-3265 GCF_001635725.1 Oleiphilus sp. HI0066 | reverse complement strand
TATGGAAACCTATACGGTCTTTGAGCAATTTCTCCACTTGCTCTCAAACCAACCTGTCCTGACTCTATTCCTAATTATCGGGATTGGATATCTACTTGGCGATATCAGAATAGGGTCGTTTTCTCTCGGGCCTGTTGCAGGAGTGCTATTTGCAGGGCTTTTCCTAGGGCATTTTGGTTTTGAAATGTCACCCGGAGCCCAATCTGTGGGTTTTGCCTTATTCATTTTTTCAGTGGGATATCAAGCGGGACCAAGTTTTTTTGATGTACTCAGAACAGATGGTTTGAAGTATTTTCTTCTGGCTCTTGTGATCGCCACGACTGGTTTTGGCATCGCGATTACGGCGTCTTATATACTTGATATGTCACCTGGCACATCAGCCGGTTTGCTCTCTGGTGGTCTTACCAGTTCGCCTACACTTGCCGCCGCGCAAGAGGCGCTTAGGTCAGGCCAAGTCCTGCCACCTGAGGGGATTACAGTCGATGAGATGATCGGTAATGTTGCTACTGGTTATGCAATTACATACATCTTTGGCTTGGCTGGTCTCATTGCGATTATCAAAATGCTTCCACAACTCCTCGGGATAAATCTCGCAGCCGAGGCAAAGCGTATGGAGGAAGCCAGACAAGGTAGTGATGACTATAATATTGGTAATATCTCTGCTCGAGTTTACCGACTAACAAATGAATCTCTTACCAAAGTCCCTGTTGCGGATTTGGCTGAAAAATACTGGGACAAACGATCCGTTGTTAGAGTGCGCCGAAACGGTGAGGTCTTGGCCAGCAACCCCAACATCAGGTTACAGCTAGACGACGAAATTCTAATTCTTGGCACCGCGGAATATTTCACAGAAATTCTTGCTGATGTGGGCCAAGAAATTACTCCGGAAAAGAATACTGATGCTTTAATCGATACCGCTCAAATCGTAGTCATCAATCCTGCTATCACAGGCAAAAAACTATCAGATATCAAGTTACCCCAGCAATACGGCGTGCTGCTTAAAAAGCTTACTCGCACGCGCGTAGAAATCCCATGTGATCCCGATATTGAATTAAAAAAAGGCGACATTCTTACCGTAACTGGTTTGGGTGAATACATTGACCTGCTGGGTAAGGACCTTGGGCACGTTGAACGTGCAATGATGGAAACAGATATGGTGACCTTTTCGTTCGGGATCGCTATCGGCGTATTGATTGGCTTGTTTGCCGTTAACATTGGTAACCTCTCGATTGGACTTGGTTCCGCAGGAGGCCTACTGGCATCCGGTTTAGCAATTGGTTATCTGAGGAGTGTGAAACCTACTTTTGGACGTATGCCTGACGCAGCTAGATGGTTTTTGATGGAGTTCGGTTTATTACTATTTATGGCGGGAGTTGGACTGCGAGCCGGCGCCGACATTATCGAGACGCTTGCAGCCGCAGGCCCAACATTAATTTTAGCCGGCATCGTGGTAACAACCGTCCCCATTGCTGCTGGTTACTCATTTGGACGCTTGGTATTAAAGATCCACCCTGTTTATTTACTGGGGGGAATCACCGGTTCCATGACCAGTGGTGCATCATTGAGCGTCGTTACAAAGGCAGCAAACAGCAGCTTGCCCTCGCTTGGTTATACTGGAGCCTATGCTTTTGCAAATGTTTTACTAACAGTTGCTGGCAGTATCATACTTTATTTTTAGTTAACGAGACTTCCAAAAACGTTTCTGCAACCACCAGAAGGGAAACTCAATGCGAGTTATCCCTAAGACTTATTTTTATCCACTTTCAACAATAAGGCCGGCAAAAAGAGGAAGTTACAAATTAAGGCGATCGTGATGGTAATCTCCACCACCAGACTCACATAATGCAACTTGCAATGCTCTCCCGCACTTTTTCCTAAACTTTCAGCGAGTTCAGAATCACAGAAAAAAGGTCACAGGTCTATTTCTACAGGTCTCGTAGCGAACTTTCTTTCAAAGGTCCGCGAACCTCTTAATGCGTGCTTCAAGAGGAAAGGAGGTTTTAGGCTTGTATGCTTGCAAGACTGCTTCTCCTAGGGAGCAGGCTAAGTACAAGGCCGCTTGCTTGCGGGCACTTAATCTAAGCCTTATTCGGCGCACTCTGCAGGCTCTAAAAGCTCACCACGCAATACGTTGATGCTCTTGGGCGCTGAACTAACCTTGCATTGTTTGCCTTGAAAGGCGTGCAAGAGTATTTCGATTTGCTCGCCGTGCATTGAATAAAGTGAACACGATGATAGAAGTACAGTCAGAGTGAGAAACGTTCTCTTAAAAAGTGCGCTACGCCATCTTGATGGTGATGGCCTATAACTTCGTTGGCCAACTTTTTAATGACAGTTTTGGCGTTCTCGGGTGCATAACACTCATCTGCTAAATTAAACATTGTCTCATCGTTGTAACTGTCACCAAAACATATGACGTTGCTGGCACCTAGTTGCTCTTTTAAGGACTTCACGGCACTACCTTTGTTGGCTAATCGATGATGGACATCCATCCAACTATAATGATCGCCCTCTATAGCCGTGCCAGAGTAAGCAACTATTGAGTCAAACTCGTTAAAATACTGCCAAAGCACCTGTATCAGATTGGTATCTCCGATCATGCTGATATTGGTAACTCGGCAATGTGTTTCAAACTCAGAAAGCGGCCTGAGTTTGAGATTGCTCTTCGCGTAGTAATTATCCACGAGGTCTTTTTCAATTTGTCGTTGAAGAGTGGGATAAAAAATAGTGTGTTGATAAAGACTATCTATGGTGTTGATAAATGGAGCTACCCCTTTCGAAAGTGAAAAGTCAACAATAGTGTCAATGTCATTTTGACTGAGTAGATTATCCAAAGTTAGAGATTGGTGTTTCGGATCCCAGAGGGCTACGCCATTGCAGTAAATATGCGGCAGGTCGAAGTCATAGACATGAATAATTTGTTGGGCTGATGACATTGTTCTCCCCGTCGCCAAGGTGTGCGCAATACCTTTTTCCTTAAGCATCTGAAGAGTATCGAGAGTGAATGCAGATATTTCCGAAGATTTATTCAGTAAGGTGCCATCTAAGTCAAAAAATACTAAGTCCATTAAAGCTAGCCAAGTTCGTAAATTATAGTTACGCAGACCATCTCATTTTTGTTCACTTAGTGCAGTAATTCCCCATGATGAGCGGTTGGCTAGCGATGGGGTCATAAAATAAGGATTTCTGATATCAACATGCTGCTCGAATATAAGTAGTTTGTATTTAAAAAAGTGTACGTATTCCGTCGTGGAAACTCGTGGAT
>NZ_LWFH01000579.1:0-790 GCF_001635725.1 Oleiphilus sp. HI0066 | reverse complement strand
GAGGAATTCCTTTCGCGACAAATGACTCATTAAGTTCGAGTAAATGTTGATTGAAGCTGCTGCTCTCCCGAACGAATACGGTTTTTCCAGAGAGGTCATCAATGCTTTTTAAAATGGGAGCGCTCTTATTGGCGACAATGACTTCTTTAACTTGTTTGATGGTAGGGATTGAAAAATCTGCGAATTGCTTGCGTTCAGGTGTAATAGTTAAGTTGGCAATGGCGAGTTCGGCTTGCCCTGACTCTAATTTTTCAAAGAGTTCATCACGCGTTACGGGGATTGCAATCACTGACAATGCGCGTCCTTTACGACGTTTCTTGTAACGCTTATTTAAGTACTGCTCAAAGGCATTGAGCATCTCGTAACTGAGACCGTGCTGGCGCGCTTTATCAAGAAAAAAATGTGTTTTGCTATAGGTAACGAGAACACGGATTGAGCCGCGCTCAATAATTTCAAACAGGTCATCGTGATGCACTGCGCTCAGTGCATCACGGAATTCGGCGTTCGCGACTGAATATAAATCTTCGGTTTCAGGCGTATCCTCTGAAGTAGATTTTTCTTCGGCGTCAACGGGTGTCTGGACATCGCCTGCGCTTGTGACGCTAGAGTCCGCATAAGACAAAGGGGCAATCAGATGAAGGCTAATAAGAATAAGGAATATAAAGCTGTGTATGTACAAGAGAACACCTAAAAAGCTTACTCGTTTCTGCGTAAAGCGTAGCTCATCTTTTTTGTGACGCGAAATCTCACAAAAATTATCTGTACTTTTGTTTCAAACACTATACTGTGC
>NZ_LWFH01000578.1:0-1431 GCF_001635725.1 Oleiphilus sp. HI0066 | reverse complement strand
TTTAAACCTTGGTGATTCACAAAAACAAATTTGCTATATCCTTTCGCAATCCAGACTAAACGAATGAATTGAGTCGACTCACCATCCTTGTCAAACCTCATCCAAGCATTTAGAGGGATAGATTTCGCACGCTTAATCCACGGAACCAAGCGTTCTGATTTTTCTTTGTTGGTATTCTCTCGATCGGCTTTCTTAATATCGCTCACGAGTGGCAAGGTCTGTCCAGGAATCATCTTGTGCTGATTATGCTGAGCATCAAGCACTAAGTTTTTAAGAGATTCTCGGACTGACTTCGCAACATCTTGCCCGCCTGAAATCTGCATTAATCCTTGTTGAATAAACGGAACGTATTTCTTAGCCTCAAATCCACTCTCGGGCTTTCGGCCAAATTGAATCAACGCATTTAAGGCTTGAAAGCCATTTTTTACTTGGTCGCTATCAATGCCATGCTTAACAGCTTCTAACTGCAAAAAGTCTAACCAACCCGAATTCAGCATTTCTTCGACAGCAACAGGTACGTCCCCATCAAGGAGATACACTATGCGTTGTTCTAATTCAGCACGAATATCTTCTAATCGATGTGCATTATCCGCTGCCGTAGCAACCCGCTCTACATTTTTCAGATACTGAGAATGCTGCTTGACCATTAGCGCATCGAGTTCAGTTTTAACCTCATCAATAACGCCCGGGGTTTCATTTAACTCCGTATTAATTCGTTCAAGCAACGCTGAAATTTTTTGATGCCCTACACGTCCCAAACGATTGCCTTGTGCACCGAGTTTGGCAATACGATTAAGCACATCACGAAGAGGGCTATTTTGATCTTCAAAGAAAGTATCGTTTTCCAAAAGTTGGCGTAAAACTGGTATTTCTAATCGAAACAGATGTTGTTTGCCTTCAGAGCTAATACGCGGATTATTTTGTAATGATCCAAAGAAACGATCAATAACGTCTACTTGTCCTTGTTGCTCATGCGATAGAGCTTTCTCTTCATCTTCTCCAGTATTTAAGCTTTGAAGAACACGAGACAATAAGCTTAAGGCTTCACCGTCGCTATCAAGAGAACGTGTTGGGATTTGCTTCTGCGCAAGCCCTTCGTTCAACTCATTCGAACTAAAAGCTGAGACAGAATAATCAATTTGTGCGGTCTTCTTAGATGGGAAGCTACTCAAGATATTTCTAAAAATTGAAAAGGACTGAGCTTCTTTAATCTGTTCTTGGTCAACACCTGGCTCGACAGGACTTGATTTACCAGTAATGTTGCTAGCAGAAATATTACCTTGATCAACGCCAGCATGATTCAATGATTGCTGGCGATATCCAAAAGGCCTGTTAGCTTGAGAGGACGAGGGCGATTGTTGAGAAGAGTTGCTTTCAGAAACAGAGTCGACAATAGGGCCACTTGTTTCTGAAGCGGGCTTTGAATTAACA
>NZ_LWFH01000577.1:0-846 GCF_001635725.1 Oleiphilus sp. HI0066 | reverse complement strand
ATTGTTGATGTGACAGCTACCATTGAGCGTGAATTAGAAAACGCGCATATCGAAGGTGATGTGGCTGGTCGAAGTAAACACATTTACAGCATTTGGCGAAAAATGCGCCGTAAGAATCTCGATTTTTCTGAGATTTATGATATTCGCGCCTTCCGTATATTGGTTCCTAAAGTCGCAGACTGTTATGCGGCACTTGGCGTCGTGCACTCGCTTTGGCGACACATCCCTTATGAATTTGATGATTACATAGCGAACCCGAAAGAAAACGGGTATCGCTCATTACACACCGCTGTGGTAGGTCCTGGCGGTAAGGTCATGGAAATTCAGATCCGTACTCAAGAGATGCATGACGAAGCCGAGTTAGGTGTCTGTGCGCATTATCGTTACAAGGGAACTGACGTTAAATCAGGGTCGACTGGCTACGAAGACAAAATTAATTGGTTGCGCCAAGTTCTAGAGTGGCAAGAAGAAGTCGGTGATGTTTCAGAAATAGCGCAGCACTTAAGCGCTGATGTCAACGCCGATCGTGTGTATGTGTTTACACCAAAGGGGCATGTCGTCGATTTGCCAAACGGTGCTACACCCGTTGATTTGGCGTATCGCGTTCATACCGATGTAGGTCATGCTTGTCGCGGTGCAAAAGTGAATGGTCGTATTGTTCCGCTTACGTACCCTTTAAGAACTGGCGAACAAGTAGAGATTCTAACCTCCAACAATCCTGCGCCAAGTCGAGACTGGTTGAACCCGAGCCTCGGGTATATTCAAACGTCTCGATCCCGTGCCAAAGTCGTTCATTGGTTTAAGCAACAAGATCGTGACCATAATATCCAAGATGGCCGCGCCATT
>NZ_LWFH01000576.1:0-711 GCF_001635725.1 Oleiphilus sp. HI0066 | reverse complement strand
TACCGAGGCTTAGGACTGGAATTGATGGAAGGGTATGGCATGTCGGAGAATTTTGCTTATTCACATATCAGTATGCCTGGTCGCGCTAGAGTCGGGTATGTCGGCGAGCCATTGCTTGGGGTTCAGCAGCGAATTTCTGAAAAAGGTGAGATAGAAATTAAAAGCCCTGCTGCGATGATGGGCTACTACAAAGATGATGAGAAAACCAAAGAAAGCTACACCGAAGATGGTTTCTTATTGACGGGAGATAAAGGCGAGATTGATGAGTTAGGTCGATTAAAGATTACAGGTCGAATTAAAGAAATCTTTAAGACCAGTAAAGGTAAATACGTTGCGCCAGCGCCTATCGAAAATAAGTTGATGGTCGATCAAGCGATTGAAGTTGTTTGCGTTGCGGGTGCAGATTGTGCTCAACCATATGCTGTGGCTGTTTTGCCAGAGCATTTGCAGGCTATGCATGGTGATCAAGCATTTCGCGACAAAACCTCGGAGAGCCTTAAGGGATTAATCAAGTTTGTTAATGCAACCTTAGATCAGCATGAGGCAATTCAGTTTATTGTTGTGGTGAGTGATGTCTGGGGGATTGAGAATAATTTCTTAACACCAACGATGAAAATAAAAAGAGATGTGATTGAGTCACATTACGCGCCGAAAGTTGAGACTTGGTTTAAAGCGAAAGAATCTGTCTTATGGGATTGACCGTAGGAGTTT
>NZ_LWFH01000575.1:0-886 GCF_001635725.1 Oleiphilus sp. HI0066 | reverse complement strand
ACGGCGTTGCTTCGATAGTTTATGGTCGCCAATCAACACAGATTCATCGGACTCACTAAAATCTGAAGGCGCATCTAAATCCGATATGGAAAGGTTGTTTTGTAAATAAGGTTGAGCTGCACGCAATACTTCGAGCGCTAACAAGCGAAATGTCGTGAGTTTGCCGCCGGCGATACTGATACACCCTGCATCATCCCAAACCATATGCTCACGTTTCTCGTCTGATGGTTTGTTCGTAGCAGCAACATCCTCAGCACTGTATTCATCAACAACAACTGGCCGCACACCGGACCAAGAAGAGATAATGTCCTCACGCTTCAGTGCTGCATGATCAAACTGTGAATTCGCTGCATCCAAAAGATAAGTGACTTCATTTTCCGTAATCGATGCCTCGCTCAACATAGTATTATGATGATCAAGGTCTGTTGTACCGATCACGACTTGACCTTCCCAAGGAAAAACAAATACTGGTCGCTTGTCTTTCGGATGGAAAAAACTAACGGAAAAGGCGACCGGTAGACGCCAGAATGGAATAACTAGGTGACTTCCTCTCAAAGGTCGAATGCTTTTCTTATTACCAAGCATTTGACGAAGTTCATCCGTCCAGGCACCGCTGGCGTTAACCACAGCATTAGCTTGAACTTGAAGTTCTTTGCCGCTGAGCTCGTCTTTTAAATACAGGCCAATCACTTTTGTATTACGCTCAACTTCTGAACCTGAGCGCATAACACCCGTTGCTTTGAGGTAATTAAGAGCAATACCGCCCTGCTCATTCCCATCAGCCAAGACACGCATTACTAAGCGAGCATCATCAGTTACGGCATCCATGAAACGAGTCGCGCCTAGCAGCTCTCTCTGTTTCATGCCCGGCGCATAAAAATCATTT
>NZ_LWFH01000574.1:0-892 GCF_001635725.1 Oleiphilus sp. HI0066 | reverse complement strand
CTGACTTGCTCATCGATTGAGAACAGAGGGATTACAGAAATATGGGCTTTGCTGACAGACTACTTTTCTTCTAATCAGGCTATCCTCGAAACAAAGCGTCAGCAGCAAAACGAAAAATGGTTGGACAGGCTCATCACAGAGCAGCTTCGACACGCTTTTGAGACCCATCAAGCCGTTCAAGAATCGCTCCCTCAACTGCAGGAACAAGTAATTTCAGGGAAACTCACTGCTTACGACGCAGCAAAAACCTTGATAGCACGCTTCAACGAACCACAATCATAAATTGAGCCAAAGCCTTACTGGCAGGCGTGGCGCAATCTACCTTGATCATTAAGCTGCGGTGTTATTACCGAGTTGATCTCCGTGAATTTTGTTTACCAGTAAGCCAAATAAAGCTGCTGTGACAAACATAATGACGCTATAAATAGCAGCTGGCGCGGCCATCACCCCGTTATTCAAAAGCATTGGAGACAAGGCAATGGCTATCGCCAAAGTACCATTGTGAACACCAATCTCCATACCAATCGCAATGCTCTGACGGAGCTCCAGCTTCAACAAGCGAGGCACGCCGTAACCAACGCCCAAACTAATCAGATTAAACGCTAGTGCTGCTGCACCAACAATCGCAAAGTACTGAGTAAACTGCTCCCAACTTTCCATCACGGCAACCACAACAACCAAGGCTAAGAATAGTGCCGACATAATCTTAACTGGCTTTTCCATGACCTCAGCAAAGCCTTTTCTAAAGCGCCGAATCGTCATCCCAATGCCGATCGGAATCAACACAATCGCAAAAACCTGAAGTACCTTAGAGAATTGTAAGCCGACACTACCTTGCTCGCTCATGAAGTAAAACAAACTCAAATTCACAATGATTGGCAGCGTAACAATG
>NZ_LWFH01000573.1:0-932 GCF_001635725.1 Oleiphilus sp. HI0066 | reverse complement strand
CCTAGATAATCCTGCTGCGTTTTATTTTTATTCGTAAGCTGTAACGTGTTATTTGTTACAGCGTGTTAATTCTGGTTGGTTTTTAAACAGTGTCAAGTTCTTCTAACGAAAAAATTGACTCATCACACAAATCAGTTTTCAGAATTTCACAAATTTAATCCTGAGAACGGAATTGATGGTGCAAACTGTTAGGTGACACTTTGCGATGTAAAATAATGTTGAAATAGGCCGATTTGACGGTTTAAACGTATTGAAATATGTGAATGTGAACCCATTTAACATTTGTGTAAAAAAACGTTTCGGGTAATGAGTAAGTTGAAAGATAGTCTACTAGTATTGAATCAGGGCTCAGATGTGGACCCGAGCCAACCGAATCAGGATGATGGATTGCTTTTGGCGCCAGATAAACCGGCACTGAAACGCCCCTCGATGTACCAGGTGGTGATGTTAAATGATGACTTCACACCCATGCACTTTGTTGTTGAAGTGCTGGTTCGATTTTTCGCAATGAACGAAGAGAAGGCTACGCAAGTCATGTTGGCCGTACATACACAAGGAAAAGCAGTGTGTGGGATTTATTCGAAAGACATTGCCGAGACCAAAGTGGCGCAAGTAAATGAATACTCAGCTGAGTGCGATCATCCGCTACTTTGTGAACNGCAGAAGCAAGATTAACCTGGATTGGTCGGGGTACAAATATGCTAAGTAAAGATTTAGAGCTAACGCTAAATGAGGCATTTAAGAATGCTCGAGACAAACGTCATGAGTTCATGACGGTTGAGCATTTGCTACTAGCCTTGCTAGATAACGACTCTGCCTTAAAGGTTTTAGATTCATGCGGTGTTGAGCTCGCAATACTTCGTCAAGAGCTGACAGAGTTTGTTGATTCAACAACGCCTTTAATTCCAAGCGCCGACGACGAGCGCGAAACA
>NZ_LWFH01000572.1:0-597 GCF_001635725.1 Oleiphilus sp. HI0066 | reverse complement strand
CGGTGGGTAAGCGCATGAAGTTTTGATGTCAGCGGCATACTCGGTCAACATAACAAAGTCAGATAGACTAGGAATTGCTTTGCGCTCAAAGCCATCGAAATTTGGTTCGACAAATGCGCGAGTGATCTCTCGAGCTCGGTCTGCTCTAAAATTCATAAACAGCACGGCATCTTTGTCTTGGATTTGTACTTGCTCGTCATCTGGGGCTTGGATAACGGTAGCCGCGACGAATTCGTCATTCTCATCACGTGCATATGCTTCGTGTAGGCCCGCTACAGGGGAAGCACTTGTGTATTGTCCTTCCGTGAGGGTAAGCAGGTTGTATGCCGACTCAACTCGATCCCATCGGTTGTCGCGGTCCATTGCATAGTAGCGGCCGACGATGCTGGCAACGCGACCGATACCTTTTTCTCTGAGCAAGTTTTCTAATTTTTCTAATGAAGGTTCTGCGCTGCGTGGGGGCATGTCACGGCCATCAAGAAATGCATGAACATACACCTTCTTGGCTCCGCGGCGCTCAGCGAGCTCAACTGCCGCAATGATATGGTCTTCATGGCTATGAACCCCGCCTGGCGATAGCAAACCAAGTAAATGAAC
>NZ_LWFH01000571.1:0-1046 GCF_001635725.1 Oleiphilus sp. HI0066 | reverse complement strand
TCGTTGATTCTAGGACTCGTCGAAGAGCTCGTGCTCGCGAGTTAGCAAACTCAGTCGAGTTCGACGTAAAACCGCCTCCCGCAGAATTTTCAGGCAAAACGTGGCTTCCAGCATCAAGCCTGGCGCTCACTCAATCGTTCGACCCTGAGATCTCAACGCTTGAAGTGGGCGGATCGGTAACGCGAACGGTGACATTATCTGCATTAGGTTTGCTTGGCTCTGCGCTACCCGAACTAGCGCCTCCGTCGTCTAATGCGCTCAAGGTATATCCTGATACGCCAGAACTCGACACGATTGAACACTCAGCTGGAGCACAAAGTCAGCGCAAGGAACGACATGCGCTGGTTGCCGTTTCGCCAGCGCAAGCGATCCTACCTGCACTCGAAATAAAATGGTGGGATACGGTAAATGATGTAGAGCGTGTTGCACGTCTACCAGAACAGTCTATCGACGTTGTCGCGGCTTCTAGACTTGGCACTGAGCAAGACCTTAACACGCCAGACTCGTCGGCTCTTGATCAAAACTCTGAGGATTCAAGCTCTAGCTCTGAGCTTTCGGCGCTAAATTCTGAGGCAGAGACTACACAAAGCACCTCAGAACAGGTTGTGTCTAGTTCCTCGTATCTATGGCCTATCGCAATAGTTTTAGTACTAATTTCTTGGGGTGCTCACGCTACTTGGTTATATAGGAAACTTCGACGAGATAATACTCAACAAGAACGCAAGCCCAATAGAGAACAAGATATTTATGATGAGTTGATCCATTTGATTGAGCGTTCCGACATGCGGTATTTGAGTCTATTTCACACATGGTCCAGACAACTCGATCGCATCTCGTCATTAGATCAAAATGATGCAAAACAAATTATCGCTCGGCTAGAAGCGGCAAAGTATTCCGCACAACATGATAATGAATCATATAAGCAGGATGAAAAACAATTGTTAGCAGCGGTGAAAGCTCTGCATAAGTTGAGCATGTCTGGCTCACGTTCTGGTAAATCTGATCGGTACGGACTAAAACCATTCTACCCTGTTTAACATCTTAAT
>NZ_LWFH01000570.1:0-1017 GCF_001635725.1 Oleiphilus sp. HI0066 | reverse complement strand
AGAAATGCCGCCATACCATAGAACGTACCTGGGCACTTCCACGTTTGGCCTATTGGGAACTCCCACCAGCGTTTTTTACGAATACTTGGGCAAGCGTGTGAGCCTATGAAGGTAACGATGGTTGAACAGTGGCTATCATTGATTGGACGATTCCAAGGAATCATGTAGCCATAGTTTGGCAAGGTATTCATTTGCGCAATCAAGATCTGATGATCTTCCTGCCACTTCGCCAAAATAGAGTTGTAATCCATGTTCGGGAAGAAACGCTCATAAGAGAATCGCGAGAAGTTAAAGTCGGTGCTGTAAGCCGTATAAGCAAATGAATCTTGCGGATACAAGTTTGCCGCCGCGGTATTTGCCGTGCCCATATCATCAATATTGAATGAAGCAGGCATATTCGCAAGCACAGTAGGCATGTCCCAAGCCGTAATGATTGTCTCGTGCAACTGACGCGAGTTGTAGCTCGAATCGGGTGCTGGGAACAATGGTCCTGAGTCATTCAGCATATAGCCTTTGGTGAAGTCTAAACGCTGACGCACTTCATGATAAAGCGCCGAAGACGCTACACCACCAGCACTGAAGCCCGTAATCATCACTTTGTTCATTGTCCCTAGACGCGTATTTAGAAAGTCCAAGGCCGCAGTCGAGTTTGCATAGCCATTATGATGGAAGGTAATTGGTGGATTCACACCCGTCGGGTCGTCATACACCTGAACATTATTACCTACATGTACATCGCCGGTGCAATACGGCATGTAGGCGGCATCCCATCCATTTGTTGCCAAATTCTCACGACGACGGAAAGGTAAACCAGGATCGTTACCGTTCATAATGGGCGAAACGAATTTAGCCTTCGTCTCATAAATATAGTTATCGGAGAGACCATTCGGGTTTGATGCACCAAGCAGACCTAGTGCACCAGAGCAACTCTCGTAGTCCCAACACGCACCGCCTCCTTCATAGCTTATAACGAGGTTATTAGAATTCGGATTGTCATAAACCCAAAACTTGTATTGC
>NZ_LWFH01000569.1:0-2343 GCF_001635725.1 Oleiphilus sp. HI0066 | reverse complement strand
GCTTATATGCTTGGCGAGCGCCGGATCTTGTTGGAAAGAGCGAGCACAAGCTGTTATCGCGCGAAAGCTTCTTGTTGGGTAATAATATCGTGCTTGTGGTTGCATGGATTACAGTCATGATCGGTACGCTTTACCCCTTGGTATTAGATTTCATAGGTGCAGGAAAACTTTCAATAGGCCCTCCGTACTTCAATGCTGTATTTTCTCCTTTGATGGCTATCCTGGCGGTTTTACTTGGCTTCGGACTGGTCGCTAATTGGAAATCGACAGAGCCCAAAGGTCTGGTTAAGAAGTTACGTGTGGTTGCAGTGGTGTCAGTTGTGCTGACCCTTGTGTTCACTGCGATATCTGGTATTGCGTGGGATTGGATTTCAATGCTCGCAATCTTGTTAGGCTTGTGGGTCGCATTAATTACACTGAATGATCTTCGCAAGAAAGCCGTAGCTAGAGTCGGTAATTTGAAAAACAAATTGGCATTGGGTTCGGCGTACTATGCCATGGTACTTGGCCACCTTGGCTTTGCTCTTATGATTGTTGGTGCAACGATTGTGTCGCTTCACTCTGTCGAGCGAGATGTCCGCATTGAGATTGGTCAGAAAGTAGTGCTAGGACAATATGAGCTTCATTTTGCTTCCTTGCACGCTATTCAGGGGCCTAATTATGAAGCGTCTCGGATTAACGTTGAGGTGTTGAGTGATGGGCAAGTTGTTTCGGTCCTCAAGCCTGAAAAACGTGTGTATTTCTCTCAAGCTAATCCCATGACTGAAGCTGGGATTGATCCGGGTTTGTTGCGAGATGTTTACGTGGCGATTGGAGAGGAGCTCGATGGCGGTGCATGGGCCGTGAGAGTTCAATATAAGCCCCTCATTCGATGGATTTGGCTTGGCGCAATTTTCATGTTTATTGCAGGTGGCTTAGCTGTGTTTGATAAACGTTATCGTCCTAAAGAAAAAGTGAGCCAAGTAGTGATGCCATCAAATTCGGAGTTTGCTAAGTAAATGAAGTCTCGTCTCGTATTCTTGACCCCTTTGATGTTAGCAGTCGGTCTAGGACTTATTTTATACACAGCTTTGGGCAAAGACCCGAGCAAGTTAGAAACAGCACGCCTGAACGATCCACTCCCAACATTTTCGTTACAATCGCTTGAATATCCAAGCAAATTACTCACTAACGCTGATTTAGGTGGGAAGCCTTCGCTACTTAACGTTTGGGCAACATGGTGCCCAGCTTGTAAGAGTGAGCACGGGTATCTGATGGCACTTGCACAACAAGGTGTTCCGATTATTGGNCTGAATTACAAAGATGATAGAGCGAAAGCGTTACAGTGGTTAGACAGGCTTGGTGATCCTTATTCGTTGAACCTATTTGATCCGCGAGGGAAGTTCGGGTTCGATTTAGGGGTGTATGGTGCACCAGAGACCTACATCATCGATCAAAATGGTGTAGTACGCTATCGACATGTCGGTGAGGTGAATCATCGTGTTTGGGAGGCACAATTGGCTCCGCGGTTTAACGCATTGCTCAAGGAATAAATACCAATGAGATTTGTCCTTCTTTTTGTCCTCGCTATTGGCTTTGAGTCACTTAATGCCGACATTGATGTATATGAATTTAGTTCTGAAACGAAGCTAGAATCTTATCAAGCTCTAACCCGTGAATTGCGTTGCCCTAAGTGTCAAAATCAGGATATTGCCGATTCAAATGCGCCGATTGCTCAAGATATGCGCGCGCAAGTTCAAAGACTGGTTGAAGATGGACATAGCCACGATGACGTCGTCGACTTTATGATTCAAAGATTTGGCGAATTTGTTACTTATAAGCCTCCAGTGCGATCAGAGACGTATTTGTTGTGGTATGGGCCATGGGTATTTATCGCGATAGGTCTGATTGCGATTATTGGTATCTCCAGAAGTAAACGGAAATCTGTAGATACTAATGGTGCTACTGAAAGTACTGGTTCCTCATTGAAGGTGGATAATTCAGATGATCAAGCTGAACTCGAAGCCTTGTTAAAAAAATATTCTGACGATTAGTCATCCATCTATTTAATTTCTATAGGCAAAGTCATCAATGACCCAATTCTGGATAATAGCCTCAATCCTTTCTCTTGTTGCTGTATGGATAGTACTTCACCCCTGGTTCAAAAGGCATAAGCTTGAAGAAATTGCCGTTGATACGGCGGCCGAGGCGCGGGTGCGCGCGAACGTTAGAGCATACAAAGAACGTCTCAGGGAGCTCAATGCTGAGCTGCGTTCAGATGCAATTGATCAGGTTCAGTTTGAAGAAATTAAGAAAGAGCTAGAGGCAACGCTCCTTGGTGATGCAAAGAACGTACAGGCCCGT
>NZ_LWFH01000568.1:0-953 GCF_001635725.1 Oleiphilus sp. HI0066 | reverse complement strand
CGTCACATCATCTTCAACACGAATGAATTCAGCCTGATCAAGCAGAGATGCAATTGAATCACGTAATCCTGATGAGAGATCTCGTTTCCAGACGGCGATATTAACGTCGTCTTTGTAGATATCTGCCAAAGTATGAATGTCATTTGATTCAGCTAATTTTCGCTGAATCTCGTCCACCATCGCTTCCATATAATTATGAAATTCCTTTACGTAGTTTCTTGGGAAGAAGACGATATCCAAGGTTCACAACAACAAACAAAATCGCACACACACTAATGATAGTGGGACCTGTTGGAGTATCGAAAACATAGGAACCATGCAAGCCAATTAAGCTTGCAGAAATCGCTAACACACCAGCGACAACAGCCATCATCTCGGGGGTAGAACTGAGTACTCGAGCTGTAGCAGCTGGAATAATAAGCATTGCGACAATCAGCAATACACCGACTGTTTTAATTGCGACTGCGACCACTATCGCAAGGCTAATAGTAAGAATGAGCTGCTCGTGTTTTGGTTTATACCCACTTGCTAGTGCTAAATCAGGATTAAGCGTAGATAGTAATAGTCCGTTCCAGCGCAGTGTCGCGAGCACTAATACCAGCGCAGCCCCACCCCAAATAATGAAGAGATCTGATTTACCGACAGCGAGAATGTCGCCAAACAAATAAGACATTAAGTCGATTCGCACACCGGACAGAAACGACACAGCAACCAAACCAATTGCCAGGGCTGAATGCGACATCACACCTAGTAAGGTATCCATGGCAATGCCACGCTCACTCAATGATGAAACGGTGATCGCCATGATCATACAAACGATTAAAACGCCCAGAAAAACTGGCGTAGAAAAACTAAGAGAAAGAGCGATACCTAGTACGGCTGAATGTGCGGTCGCATCACCAAAATAAGCCATACGACGCCACACAACAAAACACCCTAAAGGTGCTGCGGCT
>NZ_LWFH01000567.1:0-903 GCF_001635725.1 Oleiphilus sp. HI0066 | reverse complement strand
TCATATCTTCAAGGTTATCTGGCTGAAGCTTCTTAATCAGCTCCTTCATTCCGCGTGATTCGAGCTGGAATACAGCCGTCGTTTCGGCCGTTTTCAATAAAGTGAAAGAGGCAGGATCATCAAGCGGGATATGATCAATGTTTATCGTTTCTTTGCCTTCTTTTTGAAGACGAGGATTAATCATCTTCAAGGCCCAATCAACGATAGTTAGGGTTCGCAGGCCAAGGAAGTCAAACTTTACTAGACCCGCATCTTCTACGTCGTTTTTATCAAACTGTGTAACAAGACCGCCACCTTCTTCATCGCAATACAAAGCAGCGAAGTCGGTTAATTTCGTCGGAGCGATAACAACACCGCCCGCGTGCTTACCAACATTACGCGTCAAGCCCTCTAACGACAGCGCCATTTCCCATATTTCTTGAGCTTCTTCGTCAGTCTCTAGGAATTCCTTGAGCGCAGGTTCTGCATCAATCGCTTTAGCAAGAGTCATCCCAATTTCAAAAGGAATGAGCTTCGATAATTTATCAGCCAAACCATAAGACTTACCTTGTACACGCGCTACGTCACGAACTACAGCTTTTGCGGCCATCGTACCGAAGGTAATAATTTGCGACACCGCATTACGGCCGTAGTGATCTGCCACATAACCAATAACGCGATCGCGGCCATCCATACAAAAGTCGACGTCGAAATCGGGCATCGAAACACGTTCAGGGTTCAAGAAACGCTCGAAAAGAAGATCGTACTCAAGCGGGTCCAAATCGGTAATTTTTAGCGCATATGCGACCAAAGATCCCGCGCCCGAGCCTCGTCCTGGACCAACAGGAATATCGTGATTCTTAGCCCACTGAATAAAGTCCATTACGATGAGGAAGTAACCAGGGAACCCCATCTGTAAAATAA
>NZ_LWFH01000566.1:0-575 GCF_001635725.1 Oleiphilus sp. HI0066 | reverse complement strand
TCTGCCCAGCCATAAACAAAGTCATTGATACCCAGCGAACGGCAATATTCAATCTCCTGAGTATTCGTGGAGCCTAAGAATCCAAAGGGCCCACCTTGGGAAGCATAAGAATGAATGTCGAGCAATACATCAGCTTGATCGAGAAGACCGCAAAGCACGGGATCGATGAAGTCTTCATAGTCTTTAGGCGACTCTTTTATGTACATCGCGCGGTTGAGGTTACGTTCATAGAAGCGGGTACCTTGTTCGTATGCTTTGGGATTACAAATCGGGACGCACGTCAATGTGCCTTTGGTTAAAGAGAGCCCATTGTTGAGTTCATCAATTAGCTTGCGAATAGCAGTGGTACCGCAGGTTTCATTGCCATGCACAGCTCCTAAAACAATCAAATGTGGACCAGGGTTGAGCGTCTCGAATCTTGAAATAGAAATCATAAAAAATTAGTTCTGTTGTAAGGTGTTATTCATCATCTGCACATTAATGGTCTAGGGATAATATCGGGTCCCCGTTGTCGATCTGGCCAATGCGAATATCATTTACTCACCATAAACGTCGACGTATGCAATATTGTAGCT
>NZ_LWFH01000565.1:0-674 GCF_001635725.1 Oleiphilus sp. HI0066 | reverse complement strand
TCAGCCGGATAAGCCTCAAGCGAGAGTGTTTGTCCATTCAATAATGGCAAGGAATAGAAATCGCTATCATCACGAGCGAAAGAAAGCCCGTTGCTGTATGCGCCATTAGCTGCACTGACATAGCCACCAACAGAGCTAGGGTTGTTTAGTCTCTGCGCTTGGGAAAAGGAATTGTTATTGAGATTGATAGCGAAAGAGCCCGCGACCTGCGTGTCAGAATCTTGCGCCATAGATGATGTGAGTCGAAGGGTGCCTGAAATCGTTCGCGCTTGAGAAGGACCTCCTGCCACTAAACCGCCGTTGATACCTTGCGAGCCGTCAGCCTCAGAGCTACCGCCACCACAAGCAGTCAGAAGCATAGTAGCGAGCACTATGCACCACTCACCGATACGACCCTGTAAAGACCAATCCTTCAAAATCACAATCTAGTTCTACTCAAAAGACGATTGAAACAACATACATGCTGCTCATTATATTTTGAGTCTAGCAGTAGCAAGTAAAATATCTCTGCGGAGCATCGCCAAAACATCATAAATATCGCTCAATTAAGTAAATTTTCGTCAACTACAGTCTTGAGATCCCTTGAACACCATTGCTACTATGCATTGAGGCAAGGGAAAGCCGACCATAACACTATTTCAAGGATGAAATATGACAACGAAAAACACATTTCG
>NZ_LWFH01000564.1:0-652 GCF_001635725.1 Oleiphilus sp. HI0066 | reverse complement strand
TCCGTAAGACCAAATTGAAACAGAGCAATCAAGGCCACCGGGATCGTTACAACTATCGCTACGAGATAGAGAATCAACACCGACAAGCCAACAAGCATTGACAACAACGCTGCGTAATTAAGACCGAAATACTGCAACACAATATAGGTAAAAACGGCGACAACGAAAATCTCTATCGCTTTGCCACGCAGATAGTTAGAAAACTGCTCATTCATTTCGAGCGAGACTCGCTGAATTAGGCCTTTCTTTGACGGGAGCGCTGCATCAATCGACATCAAAATTTTCGTGCGATCTTTCAAGAGAAAAAACACTAAGATCGGAACAACAATGAGATAAATCATCACACTTACAATCACTGGCAGCGTTGATAGTGAATGAGAGAATATCCATTGAACGACCTGCGCTGAGCCTTCCGATAGCTGCTGATATGCGAGCGTTATTTCATCACCTTGGAAGAACGCGGGGAAACGTTCCTGCAGATCATCCCCATAGACACGTAGCGTGCTCACTATTTTGGGAAAATCATTTACCAAAGACTCAAACTGCGAATAAACCAAAGGGAGAACAGCAAATATCAAAGCGAAAATCGCGGACAAAAAGGTACTAAAAACCACTGTCACAGAGAGTAATTGCGGTAGCCCACGTTTGTTCA
>NZ_LWFH01000563.1:0-541 GCF_001635725.1 Oleiphilus sp. HI0066 | reverse complement strand
TGACGCCGACACTCCGTTCTTTATCTGGGTTAATAAGATCTTGGAGTTGCAGACCTGATAGGCTGGGGTGTAATTGAACGCCTTTAATTTCTGGTATCGGAATTTCTTCTGTTTCGACGACTAGTTCGAGTGTTCTTTCACCTCTTAACAGTTTGAGTTTTAATGTTTCACCCAGCGGCGCTAATCCTATCTGATTTCGCATGTCTTCTGCGTTTTTAACTGGCCGTTCATTTGCCTCAATAATAACATCTCCTTGGACTAGTCCGGCGCGCTCTGCCGCACTGTCAGTTTTCACTTCACTAACTAATGCGCCTTGATAAAGATTCAAGCCGAAGGCTTCTGCCAGATCTGCGGTTAAATCTTGGAAGCTTGCGCCAATTCCTCCGCGCTTCACCTCTCCGTATAGAATCAACTGTTTTAAGATGCTTTGTGCCACAACAGAGGGAATCGCAAACCCGATGCCTACATTGCCGCCTGCTGGTGCAAGGATGGCGGAGTTAATGCCGATCAGCTCGCCGCGCAAATTGATGAGCGCTCCCCC
>NZ_LWFH01000562.1:0-776 GCF_001635725.1 Oleiphilus sp. HI0066 | reverse complement strand
GCATTATTCTGATTTTCTCCGGTATTAATAACCGAGGAGTTGCTATCTTCTAACGGAGCTCCCACAAATAAAGTAGTACCCGCCAAAGCAACACTTGAACCGAATCGATCACCCTGATCATTAAAGCTCGGCTTAAGATAGTCTTTAACGACTGGCGTGCCATTTAATGACGCCTTGTTAAACAATAACGCAGATCCTGAATTAACTAGGGTTGCAGCAACCGGGTTATCAATAAGATCTTGCAAATCACTCGCTCTACCATTAGATAAAGCTAAATCACTCGGTGAAGCTGCATCATTTGGTACACCTACTAATAGGAATCGATCATTTACCGCCAAAGACGCACCGAAAGCCTGTCCAGAATGCTCAAATATATGTTGGTAAGTATTGGTTTGTGCACGCCACGTATTCCCTGACTCTCTAAAAAACTGATAGACCTTACCAAGTTGTCGAGCACTACCACCAATTTCACGCTGCTGTGGAGCCCCTACAAACAACTCGCCATTGAACTCTGCTAATGCCGAACCAAAACCCGTTTTAGGATCAACAATATTCAAGGCATTGTCTGGATTCTTAATATAACCAACCTCTTGCGCAACGCATGAATTCGAAATTTCGTAGACATAGACAGCTCCGCTATCGAACTGAGAATAATTTAAGTTTAACCCTGCAGCAGCTAAAGAATATGCACCAACCCCGTCGGAATCTTCCCCTGAAGCATAAACATACAAGTAATCTCCTCGCACAAGGACATTCGAGCCAAATGCATCATTCTC
>NZ_LWFH01000561.1:0-896 GCF_001635725.1 Oleiphilus sp. HI0066 | reverse complement strand
TACGCATTCGCTTTTTAGGGTCAATATGTTTGCTGCGATTTGCAGCAAATAATTATCATTGGAATATTTGTTATCTATAAAAAAAGAAAAACCCCGCAGAGCGAGGTTTTTTTAGAGAGCTATCCGGCGATTATGAGGAAGCTGGAGAACACTGAAGAGCATCGATGAAAAATGGCTCAATTGGCGCGGCATCAATAGCATCGCTAACGGTAGTACTCGACACTTGAATTATTGTGCCGCCGCCAGTAGGGTTCAGCATGCCTAGAGCATAGCCTCCGAACTCTGTTGCTCTTGCCAATGTGGCGGCTTCGTCATCTATCACAGGACATGGGCCGCCATGAGACCCCGCTCCAGGTTTAAAGCGAATTACATTTCGATTTACAGTAACTGCTCCTGGATCCTCGATTGCAAAGTTATTCGCATCGAAATCAGTTGCCCCATCAGCTTGAACGATATTTGCTTCAATTAGTAACGGCTCTGCACCAGAAAGATAAGAGACCGATGCGTTAATTTCACTTGCAGCAATTGTCCCCGCCGGAGTTTGAAGAGTCCTACCAGGCACTTGCGAAACGGGAATTACTTGGTCGTTTGAAGCTGTGTAATATAGGACTTTTGTACCTTGCGCTTCATAGTCTCCAACGAAATTGATTGCATCAAAAGCATCTACAGAAGCTTGAATCGTGTTTAAAAACGCTTGATAGTTTGCTGTATCAGAAGTTAAACCGGCAGCAGCGAGTCCATCAACAATGTTGCCAGCAAAAGCGGGTGAGCTTTCAAAGAAGCGTGCAATACCACCGCCAGGAGTTGAGAAAAAAGCAGACTTAAAGTCGTCATTGGTATCGACCGTACCATTTGCTACAGCGACAGTAGCTTGAGCACTAATTGTGCCTAATGAG
>NZ_LWFH01000560.1:0-749 GCF_001635725.1 Oleiphilus sp. HI0066 | reverse complement strand
AGTTGGTAATAGTGAGTACAGACAAATTAAAGCGCATACACCAGGGCCGTATACGTTTATTCTTCGGGCAACTAGTGAAGTGCCGAGACGTTTAATGCACCCAAAGCGTCGACAAATTGGATTGCGTATTCCTGACAATAAGATTGCATTAGATTTGTTAGAAGAACTTGGGACTCCGTTGATGAGTACAAGTTTGATTCTGCCTGGTGAAGAATATCCCTTTACCGATCCTTATGAGATTCGTCAGACTTTAGAGCATCAATTAGATCTTGTGATTGATGGTGGCTATTGCGGTCTCGAGCCTAGTTCGGTGATTGATCTATCTGATGATCAAGCTATGGTTCTGCGCAAAGGTGCCGGAGATACCCTCGCATTTGAATAAAATTAGGCCTCGCTCGCACTTTTGAATTCGGTTTGAGATAACAGGCTTTGGTAGCGCAAGGTAATATCTTTTAATTGGTTGAATTCATTTTTCTCACTGAGCAGGCTTTGAAATACCTTGTTTGTTTGGCCGTATGCTTGCGTTAACTTATTGACATTGCTCGCATATTCCAGGGTCGGGTTTTGTTTGCTCACTGCGGTGTATGCTGATACAAAATGGTTGTCTTGGCTTAACTCAAACCCGATTCGTTCTAATTGACTTTGAACGACAGGACCTTGTACTGCAAGTTTTCCATTCGCAAGTTTCTCGATTTTTAACTGAGTGTTAGGAGCGAGACCATACTCTGAAAGCTTATTCTTGATGACTT
>NZ_LWFH01000559.1:0-1140 GCF_001635725.1 Oleiphilus sp. HI0066 | reverse complement strand
CTCGCGAAAGTATCTCAGTTAGAATTTATGGAGGAGGAAATTCAATCATAGAAAGGCATGGTTGAGAAAAAGCTCGCCAACAAACTCAGATTTTTATAGATACAGAGTGAAGCCGCTGAATTGCGCGGTGTAATTGCAAAAAACTGAGGCGCAACAAGCAGAAATACAGGTCAAGATTGGCGAGGTGAAGCCAGAGAAGCTTCAAGCCAAACAACGTTTTCAAGAGCAAACAGCCACTGAATTGCGCGATATCAAATTTAGTTTAAAAGATGTACGCGAGCAGCTGGCAACGTCAAGCAATGTGCTTCAACGGATTGATATTCGTGCGCCGGTTGATGGAGCTGTAACCGGCTTAAACGTACATATGGTTGGCACAGTTGTTCGGGGAGGAGATCTCATCATGGAGATCGTCCCTGCGATGGATACTTTAATTGTTGAATCTCGTGTTTCGCCCACTGATGTAGACAAAGTCTATAAAGGCCTTGATGCTAGGATGAGAGTCGCGTCATTTAAACAACATGAATTTCCACAGTTGAGCGGAACGGTTGAGTCAATTTCGGCTTATGTCTTTGAAGATGAAAGACAACAAACGCAATATTACAGTGCACGTATTGCGCTAAATGGTTTTGTTGCAGACGACGATATGCTCCCATTTGATGATGACGGGAACCTTCTATCCATTCACCCTGGCATGCCAACAGAAGTAATGATTATTACTGGCTTAAGTGCACCTGCTCAGTACTTATTAGAACCATTGATTAATTCGTTTAACAGGGCCTGGAGAGATTCGTAGTTTGGGTTGTGTGGTTCAGCGCTATTATTTTAAAAACGGAGCCTCATGCTCCGTTTCTTTTATTTCATGTTGTAAATAGTTGCTGAATTGATCAGCTAGTCATACACTTCTCATACCTGTCGGGGAGCTTCCAGTGGTTAGGGAGCTGAGACTGCTAGCTATGCGCTGTATCCACAGTAAAAGCAGGACCCGTTGAACCTGATTTGGTTAATACCAGCGTAGGGAACAGTTTGCTCGTTTTGTAACGTTTGAGTCGTTATCAGCAGATTGCTCCCTAACAATTACCTTGGAGCATACATGAGCAACACGCCACAGCAGCCAGCTAAAAACGCAAAGATCACCGACGC
>NZ_LWFH01000558.1:0-1407 GCF_001635725.1 Oleiphilus sp. HI0066 | reverse complement strand
ACCTCTCGCGCAACATTCTCAACCGTTTCCCCCATAACTAAGCTAGGAATATTGCACGCCTGCTCGACGACCTCTATTCCACGCCAAACATCGCCCATAGCATCTTCGATGTTCTTACCTGTGTCGACCGCTAAGATTTCTGCTATCTCGCGCTGCTTCTCTTTTAATAGGTGTTGATAGCGAAACATTAAACGAGAACGATCCGTCACTGCAGTATTTTTCCAAGCTTTATAGGCTTGTTTAGCGCCTTCAATAGCTAGCTCCATTTCAGCTTCAGACNCGCATGGCACTTCAGCAAGGACTTCTTGGGTTGCTGGATTTAATACAGGTAATTTGTTTTGGCTTGTGCTTTCAACGAACTCGCCGTTTATCAACAAAGGGACTTGAACTGGCATAGATATTCCTAACAGGTTTTATTTTTATTCAACTTAGTAACTCTACTCTAGTTTAAATACATAGGACTGATCAAAACTTGCTTTTTAACTGATCAATGTGGACAAACACTTTGAAGATAAAGCGCAAATGTCTAAACCGTAAACTCCTGTTAGTCCAATGGATATATTCGACTCACTAAGATTTAGACTCGAATTATCAACAGTCATTGGCCATGCTTAAGCTTGCACTAAAAATATTAGTTACGATTTTCGTTATCTTGGTACTTACAATCATTACTGTTCTAAGCAGTATTGATGTTAATGACTATAAAAGAGACATCGAAAACAGTACGAAGGACCGTTTCGGTTTAACTATAAAAATTGATGGGGAATTGAAGCTTTCTTGGTGGCCTCTCGGTGTAACCCTTGACTCTCTCAGTATTCTAGATCAAGAGGGGCAAGTATTTACTCAGGTATCACAGATCGACCTATCGATAGACACGCTCAGCTTGCTCAAGCTCGCCCCTGAAATTAACGGAATTTATTCAAACGGCGCTCATATTCATCTGTATGTCGACGAATCTGGAAATCGTAATTGGGATCTTTTGACTGAAGGCGGTAAACCGGTCGATGAAGAGTCACAAAAAACAGATAGTTCAGTTGTCACCACCGACAATACAAATCTGAAACCTACAAGCACAGAGTTGGCGACGATACCATTTTTGGCAAAGCATATTCATATTCAAAACTATCGAGTGGACTACATAAACGCGCAAAGCTCTCTGAATATCTCACTTCACAGCTTTGACTTAGAAGTGAATAATGCAAGACTAGATGAGGATTTTCCTATTCAATTCAGCTTCACTTATGAAGACAAGCTACAAGGGACACGCTACTTCAACAGCCTCAGAACAAAAGCAAATATCAGCGCTGAACGTCAAATGCTATCACTCATTGGACTTGAAAATAATCTCGACCTTTCTGGGATACTGCCTAATAAGAAAACCATACAGCTCTCGCTAACTGGAAACTT
>NZ_LWFH01000557.1:0-28502 GCF_001635725.1 Oleiphilus sp. HI0066 | reverse complement strand
CTTTAAATCCATTCAATAACGGCATGTGACAATCCATTAGGATTAAACCGATATCATGCTGCTTGTCATTGATTAGTAGGTCAAATGCGAGAAGGCCGTTATCTACCACTGAATGTTCTACGCCAATTGTTTCAAGTAGCGCGCTCGTGACGAGTTGATTTACTGGGCTGTCTTCTACGAGCAATATTTTCATAATGGCGATCTATTCTTGATGCTAGGTTCAAAAAATCGTAGTACAGGAAATAGGCTAAAACGCCTCGAAATTATCTATTTTTCGCCTATTTTTGTAGCTAAATTTTACAGAGATTTGGTGTAGAGCTTGCGGATTGAATTCTTAAGGTATGTATGGGCAGCATTGTATGGGCTATTAATCGCTAATAGTGCTTTTGCTGCGAATGAATTTTCTAGTTCAATCGAGTTCGATACGCACTATCTTGTAAAAGACTCAGACCAGCATCACAAAGACGAGGACAAAAAGCAGCACGGCGTCAATGCTAGGTATTACCTTACGCCTGTTGATCAGTCTTCGATTTCGCCTTTAGAAAACGAGTTCTTAGCGCGAGTCAGTTACCTTGAGATAAGCCTTAGCGCTGATGATGTAACACCCCAAGATGATTTTAATCGAGTTAGGCTAACGTATTCGCATGATGACCGTTTACTCAGTCATAGCTGGCGGATCGCGTATATCAGCACGCGACATGAAACTCGCCTTGATGAAGAACGACTCAATGGCGGTGGTTTAGGTTTGTCTATTTATCTGACCGATACCGGGAAGGCAGATTTTTACAGCGAGTATGAGTCCGGGGATGGTTATCGCATTAGCTTCAGTGAGATCAAGTATCGACAGATCTATACAGCTTATGATCTAGATTTAGTATTTGATGTGGGGCTATCTCATCGTGAAAAGAAAACGCCTTATCCTAATCTAGGGAGAGAGGGCGGTGGTTATATATCAAATGCGTGGTATGGCGAACTGGCTTGGTATTTGTCGCGGAAACTTCGACTTGGATTTGGCCATAAATCCCATTCAATCGATTATAGGAATGGCAATGATGGCGCTTTAAATTCTTTGTATCTACACGGCGGGTACGCGCCGTTGGATTTTGTTCAACTTACGTTTCGTGTAGGCGTTCAGCGCGAGATTATCGATCGCCCTAACTTAGATGAAGTCGAAGAAAATGCAGCTGCTTTTGATGGGAGCATTCGATTTGAGTTCTGAGTCCATTAGTTGTCCAAAAAATGAATCAAGTCCTTGGCATTTCTCAATAGATGCTGTGCTCCTAGGTCATTAAGATTCGTGCCTTCATCGAAGTAACCAAACGGAACGATCGCTGATACGCAACCGGCGTTGTGGGCTGCTTGTACATCTCTAACATGATCGCCAACATATAGAACTTTATTGCTAGACACTTGGAGCTTGGCGCAAGCTTCAAGAATTCCAGTCGGGTCTGGCTTAGCAACTGGCACATCATCCGCGCAAATTAATACAGAACAGTTTTTGAGAAAACTAGTGCGCTTGATCAGAAGCTCGGTATAAAGTCGTGGCTTGTTGGTTACGATGCCCCAAGGAATGTTTTTACTCTTTAAGGTTTCAAGAATCTCGCGATTTTCGGGAAACAGTACTGCGTTTGCACCTACTTCATCAGCATAGATATTCAACAATTGCATGCGCAGCTGCTCGAACTCATCTTGATCAGTAATCTCCGGAAAGCATAGTTTTGTTAGTGCTCGTGAACCGTTAGAAACCTCTGCTCGGATAACTTCGTGTTCAATGGGGGCTTTATTGTGGAGTGCTAATAACTTCTCGACCGTAACGTAGAAGTCGGGTGCAGTGTCAACTAACGTACCGTCAAGATCGAATAAGACTGCTTCAAGTTCCATTTTATGCCTTGGGTTTGATGGCGTGCATCAAATAATTCACGTCTACATCGCGGCTGAGTTTGTATTCTTTAACCAGCGGATTGTATGTCATGCCTGATATATCCTGCATCTCTAAGCCTGCTTGACGAACCATGCCCCCAAGCTCTGAAGGTTTGATGAACTTCTTAAAATCGTGCGTTCCTTTAGGGAGCATCTTCATAAGGTGTTCGGCGCCAACGATTGCGAAAAGATATGCTTTGGGATTGCGATTAATGGTAGATAGGAAAAGGTCTCCACCGGGCTTAAGCAGGCGCTGGCACGCTTGAATTACCGATGATGGAGACGGAACGTGCTCTAGCATTTCTAAGCATGTCACAATATCATATTCGCCTGGAGTTTGGTCTGCTAACTCTTCGGCAGTGATTTGGGTATAGGTTATATCAAGACCTGACTCTAGACTGTGTAATTGCGCCACACCCAGTGGAGCTTCACCCATATCAATGCCTTGAACCAAGCCTCCTCGCTGAGACATAGCTTCGGACAATATGCCGCCACCACAACCAACGTCGAGAATCTTTTTGCCTGCCAGAGAGCTGCGCTCGTCGATATAGTTAACTCGTAACGGATTTATGTCGTGCAACGGTTTAAATTCGCTGTTTTTGTCCCACCATCGATTGGCAAGCGCTTCGAATTTTGCAACTTCAGATTGGTCGACGTTCTTATTAAGCGTTTGAGTCATTATTTATTCCCAGACTTTATCTTTTGGCCCCATTGGCGAGCTTCGTCTTTTAACATGTCTTCGTCAATGCCGGTAAGGTGGCCGCAATCTACCAAAAGTTTGCCGTTAACCCAAGTGTGCGTTACTTGTGAGGCATTGGTGTTGTATACGATGTCTGCAGGAAGATCATAACTAGGCAGAGTGTTTAAGTGATCGAGATCAATGGCTACGATGTCTGCTTGTTTGTAGACTTCTAAGCTTCCGATCAGCTGCTCTAAACCTAAAGCTTTTGCACCATTGATGGTTGCCATACGGATACACTCTTTAGCAGAAAGAGCTGTTGCGTCACCGGTGTCACCTTTGGCGATTAGGGCGGCTGTGCGCATCTCGCCTAGCATATCCAGATCATTGTTTGACGCTGCTCCATCTGTTCCTAACGCGATATTAACCCCTGCGGCAGAGAGAGCTTGGGTAGGACAGAATCCACTGGCGAGTTTCATATTAGACTCAGGACAGTGAATAACACTTGTATTAGTTTTGGCTAACAAGCTAATTTCTGATTCCGTTAGCGCTGTCATATGTACCGCTTGTGTATTTAAATCGGGATCGAAGAGCCCCAGCTCTGATAGCCGTTTAATCGGTCGCTTACCCGAGTTTGTTACAGCGTCATTAACTTCTTTCTGAGTCTCATGCACATGCATTTGTATTGGTAATGAATGTTCACGTGCAGCGCTAATGAGACTTCTTATAGGGTCATCCGAAACCGTATAAGGCGCATGAGGCCCGAACGCCATGTGAACTAAATCAGAGCTTTCGAAGGCGCGATGAAGCTCAAGTGTTTTTTCTATGTACTCATCTGGGCCGCTGCCCCATGCAGTTGGGAAGTCTAGAATAGGGCAAGCGAGTTGGGTGCGCATTCCAACGGTTTGCGCCATTTGTGCGACAACCTCCGGGAAGAAATACATGTCGCTAAACGTTGTCGTTCCGCTCTTGAGCATTTCAGCCATCGCAAGTTTCGCGCCGAATGACACGAAGTCAGAATCGACCCATTTGCCTTCAGCGGGCCATATATGTTCTTGAAGCCAAATATTTAACGGTAAATCATTCGCAATACCTCTAAGTAAAGCCATTGATGCATGACCATGCGCGTTAATAAGGCCCGGAATAATGACGTGGTTTGGCAAACAATAATGTTCGGATGCGATAATATGTTGCACTGATTCTGTTGGTGAAATCTGTGTAATTACACCATTCTCAATAATTAAAGAATGGTCTGTCAGTGTCGTGAAATTGTCATCAATTGTGAGTATTGTTCCTGCGTCAATTCTTGTATTGACTTGGGCGGTGTTGTGAAGAATCATGCGCCTTACCAGATGGTCAAGTTGAATGTCTTTTGCGAGAAAATTGTGAAGGGATCAGGTTATCACCACCGATATTCATTCACTAATGAATATTATGAAATAGTCTTTCAAAACTTGACTCATTGATCCGTAATTTCACGCGAAGTTGCATCAAATTTCATAGCTTTATCAATGCAGCGTATAGCGGCTATTGCATCAATATATTTCATTTATGTAGGGGTTCGATTTAATATCCGCTCCGAAATCTAAAAACGGCCTTGCTTTGTCTGAGCAAGGTGTCATCCGTAAAAAGAGGGATTAGCCAATGTCAGGTTATCAAGCAGAAGTTCAAGCAGCAGAAGTTGCTAACTCTTTCCCAGGTGTAAGTGCTGAATCAGCAGCTCGTATGCGCCTTCAAAACAAATTCAAAACTGGTCTGGACGTAGCTAAGTACACAGCTGGCATCATGCGTCGTGACATGGCTGAGTTTGATAAAGACAAAACTAAGTACACTCAGTCTCTAGGCTGCTGGCACGGTTTCGTTGGTCAACAAAAGCTTATCTCTATCAAGAAACACTTCGGTTCAACTGAGCGTCGCTACTTATACCTTTCAGGTTGGATGGTTGCAGCACTTCGTTCAGACTTCGGTCCACTTCCTGACCAATCTATGCACGAGAAAACTGCAGTAGCTGGTCTTGTAGAAGAGCTTTACACCTTCCTACGTCAAGCTGATGCGCGTGAGCTTGGTGGTCTTTTCCGTGCACTTGATAAAGCACGTGAAGCTGGTGATGCTGCTGAAGAAGCAAAAATCATCGAAGCGATCGACAATCACGAAACGCACGTTGTGCCAATCGTAGCTGACATCGATGCTGGTTTCGGTAACGCAGAAGCGACTTACCTAATGGCTAAGCAAATGATCGAAGCTGGGGCTTGCTGCCTACAGATCGAAAACCAAGTTGCTGACGAGAAGCAATGTGGTCACCAAGACGGTAAAGTAACTGTTCCACACGCTGACTTCCACGGGAAGATCCGTGCACTACGTTACGCGTTCCTAGAGCTAGGTGTTGACGACGGTCTAATTGTTGCGCGTACTGACTCTGAAGGTGCTGGCCTAACTAAAGAAATCGCTGTTGTTAATGAGCCAGGCGACGAAGGCGACATCTACAACTCTTACCTAGATGTTGAAGAAATCGACGTAGCTGACATGAACGAAGGTGATGTTGTTATTAATCGTAACGGCAAGCTTGTTCGTCCTAAGCGTCTTCCTTCTGGTCTTTACCAATTCCGTCAAGGTACTGGTCATGAGCGTTGCGTATTCGATTGTATCGGTGCGATCAATGCTGGTGCAGACCTTCTTTGGATCGAAACCGCAGTCCCAACTGTACACGAGATCGCGGGCATGATGAACGACGTACGTAAAGTTCACCCAGATGCGAAACTTGTTTACAACAACTCGCCATCTTTCAACTGGACATTGAACTTCCGTCAGCAAGCATATGACGCAATGGTTGAAGCGGGCGAAGATGTTTCTGCATACGATCGTGCAAACTTAATGTCTGCTGAATATGATGATTCTGCATTGTCAGCAGCTGCTGATGCGCGTATCAAGACTTTCCAAGCGGATACTGCGCGTGAAGCGAACGTATTCCACCACTTGATCACTCTACCTACTTACCACACTACTGCGTTGTCTGTAGACAACCTAGCGAAAGAGTATTTCGGTGAGCAAGGTATGCTTGGTTACGTTGAAGGTGTTCAGCGTAAAGAGATCCGTCAAGGTATCGCATGTGTTAAGCACCAAAACATGGCTGGTTCAGACCTTGGTGATGATCACAAAGAGTACTACGCTGGTGATCGTGCGCTTAAAGCGGGCGGCGCAAAAAACACTTCTAACCAATTCTCGTAAGGCAAAAGTTCTTAATTCGAGACTAATAGAAGTTAAAAAGAGGCTACCTTCGGGTGGCCTTTTTTGTTTATGGGGTCGAATACTACGCTGGCAGCTCTTGATCAAAGACCGGGCTCTAAAAGCGGGCGGCGCGAAAAACACTTCTAATCCTCTCTCGTAAGGCAAGAGTTCTTAATTCGAGACTCATAGAAGTTAAAAAGAGGCTGTCTTCGGGCGGCCTTTTTTGTTTGCCTGTTCTGAGCTTAATAGCACAGGGAATAACCACTATTATTGAAACAGTTGGTCAGCTTACTTGATGAAGTAGTTGATATGCCTATAATTCCCGCATCTTTAGAATTACCAAGGATTACCTATCATGATTGAGCTTCCCGAGATTTATAACGATGTCCAAACCGTTCTAGGTGAAGATGGCTTTGCCATACCTACTAACGGTGTTTGGTATCACGGTACTTCATCGGCACTTATTGATTCGATTAAAGAGAACGGGCTTGTTCGTTCTGGCGATAAGGCCTTCAATCAAGTCGCGAAGCAAACCATGGCGACGATCGGAAATAGTTATACTGAGCAGCGCGAACCAGTGTTCCTTACTCAGAGTAAAGCATTGGCCTATTTTTGGGCGGAACAGTGCGTAAAGCGTCGTTCGGTTCGATTCGAAGGTGAAGAGCAGCCTGTTGTTTTGACCGTTAATCTTGACGACGATAATGCTTCTAAAGTCCGTCCCGATGTTGGTGCTGCAGGTCTTCTTATGATAAAAGAAGGCGAGGGTTTCATGATGTTTATTGCTAGTCTGTATGAGCAAGCTGGTCTTAAGCCGCTTGATATAGATTTAATGAAAGCAGAGCGCGAAGAATACCTTACCAAGATTGGTATGGCGTATATCGATGACGACATCTTGTCTGATTCTATTTCTGCGTAATTGATATAATCGGCTGCTCTTATTGAGTCGCCAATCAATTTGTCGCTAGTATATGATTTATAAGGAAAATAATAATCAATGCGACTGCTAGACGCAATGGTGGTGCAGCATGGGAGCGACAAAGTTATTGTATGTGGAAGATGATCCGGTCATCCGAGAAAACTTTTCTACAATGTTCATGTCAGAGGGCTATAACGTTGTTGCTGTTAGCACAACAGATGAAGCCCTTCATCTCATTCGAACTCGTTCAGATCTCGATATAGCTATATTTGATATGCAACTAGCGGAGGATCGAGCCGCTGGCATCGCGCTTTCAAAGACCTTTCGAGGTGCATATCCAATCGCTCCGATAGTTTTACTGTCTTCGTACGTAGATCTAGATCTACAGGTTGAAGCATATCAAGTCGGAGCTGATGCTTATATCGACAAGAAAGAGCCGTTGCCACTTATCTTAGTTCGCGTTAGGAGTCTAATTGCTCGCCTAGATGTACTTAAGACGGAGGGCACTAAAGAGTACGCGCAGAATGCAGACGGGATAACATTCGATCATGACTCCGAATTAGTCTTTTGGAACGGTCAAAGGTTAAGGTTGAATCATATACGCTATAAATTGCTATTGCAGTTATACAGCTCTCCTGCAACGCAGTCGGTATATGATTTAATCCAGGCTGCTCAAATCTCTGCTGAATCAAATACCATTGCTCAACACATTAAATTGATTCGCTCTGAATTTTGTCGGATTGACCCTAGCTTTTCTTGCATCGAAACGGTCAGAGGAAAGGGTTATCGCTGGGTTGATGTTGGGTGATCGCTTTTCTGTCGTAAGGTCAGAATAACCCGATTTGCACGGAGGTTAATTTCTAGATTTAAGCCCTGAGTTTGGATGATCTGTTTTGCAAACTGATAATAAAAACTATCTATATTAAGATCGTTTACTTTATAGTCTCTTATCTCAATAATCAGCTCGTCTAAGTTGCTCCGAATTTCTCCATGCAGTTGGATTGCTGCTTTCTGACTTAGTTCCCGCGCTATAAAGTTGAATGCCAGCTCAACCGCTTTTTTATTGTCAATTTCGATATGATAGGAAGCATGAAGCTCTAGGTGAATACTGTGTTCAGATAGAACGCTGGATAGTAAGGAGCACGCGTCAACACGCTTAACCTCAATGTCTTGCTCTGCATCGGTCGCTAGCGCTATTTCGTTCGTAAATTGCTGCAGTTCCATAACTTGAGTTTGTAATTGATTTTTGAGACGTCCCTCTGGCATTAATACTAAGGATGAAGATAGCGCAACGATTTGGTTGCTTAGCTCGTGCCTGAGTAAGCGACTGGTAGACTGAGACCACTTATGAAGATCTTTTAACGAGTGTTGTAGAGCTTGGTTATTTTTGTAAGTCTTATGTTGTTGGAGCTCGCGCGCGATCGCTGCAGGTATTAATGCAAGCATGAAGAATAAGGCTGTTGCATCGATAATAACCCATTCTCGAAGAGAATGTTCTTGGCGAGAGAGAATATAGTATACGGTGATGGCAAGAGCGGTTGGAGTAGAGAAAGCGCTCGGTATATTAGCAAGAATAACAGCGGTTAAAATCGTGACCGTAATGCCAATCAGCTGATATGTGTTGCTTAAGCTTGTGAGTTCGTTTGTGTAAGTTAGGAATACGTAGGATGAATATAGGAGGCTAACACAAACAAACACATAGTAGAGCTTCTCTTGTCTGAGGCGATGCAAAAGAAAGAAGCTTCCTATCCATGGTAATGCGATGATTCGCTGGATCATGATGGAGTTTGGGTCATTTAGGGCAATGGCATCTGCCGCAAATAATGCACCACATATTAACGCAATGCTTAATAGTGCTATACCAGTTTCGTTATGCTGTCTGTTGTAGTTCCAATGAGTGAAATCAGAATATTTACGTAAGGTGCTGAGCAGGCGACTTTTAAAATCATTACGCGAGCTAAGCATGTTCCACCTTCTCAGCCGCAAGTTCTCTACTCATGTTTGATTGTAAGGCTGGAAATATCATTTGAAATACAACCAATCCTTTCTCGGAAGTAGCATTGAAAAGTATGCCGTTCGCAATGCAAATATTTTTACAAACGTTAAGTCCTAAGCCGTATTCTCCATGCACGCTTCCTTGCCTGTTTTCAATAGTGAGTTCGTTAAGTGATGCTGGCAGACGTGGTCCCTTATTCTTGATCAGCAGAGTCCTTCCTTTCTGTATCTCAATGCTGATGGCGGTATCTTTATTGCGATGACGTATTGCATTGTTGGTTATATTAGTGATCAATCTTGTTAGCAAGGCGGGCGCAAGCTCGATATCGAAGTCGCGACTACAGAACAAATTAATATTAGCTGTACTGTAAGTGGTTTGGAGCTCATGTGTTAACAAAGAGACATGCTCAAGTATCGAGTAATTTGTCTGCTCCTGTATATGATTCTCGCTGTCATACCAATCAAGATCGCTCAGAAGGGTTTGGCTGATCGTTGAAATTTCG
This sequence comes from Oleiphilus sp. HI0066, assembly GCF_001635725.1. Classification (NCBI taxonomy): domain Bacteria; kingdom Pseudomonadati; phylum Pseudomonadota; class Gammaproteobacteria; order Oceanospirillales; family Oleiphilaceae; genus Oleiphilus; species Oleiphilus sp. HI0066. Next base: position 19,264 of record NZ_LWFH01000557.1, on the reverse strand, counting down.
TTTAACGAATGGTTTAGGCGTTTAACGTGTTGATTTGATGAACCAGAAGTGCTGAGAGCGTTAAGGCTAGATCTGATCGCAGAAATCTTTTTGTTAAACGCATCCTTGGTTAAGGTTTTAAGAATGCCGTTCCAGCTTTCTCGGGAATTAACAATAGCCAGATTGTTACGCGTAATTTCGTACTCGCGTTTGAGCGTGTTGTTGCTCGACAAAGCCCAAAAGTAAGTACTCAAAGCGAGGGTAATGTAAGTGAGTAGTAGTAACCCTGTATATGAATATTGTTGATGCCAGAGCATGTAAGAGGCAGCAAGTATGCCGAGTATAATGTTGCATTTAGCAATTAATAAAAGCCTTTTTTTACTCAGTGTCAGGCAAGCAATCATATAAACATGAATCTGAAGTAAAAACGCGATGAGTGCGGGGGTGTCAAGTTGACTTGCATAAAATAGCGTTGCCCAACTCACGAGTAGAATCATTGCGAGCGCTATTGCTTTGTCAGCACTTTCATAATCTTCTTTCTTGAGGAGATATAAGGCTAAAATTAGCAACGGGGCTGCGATTAGGCCTCTGAGTATTGCGCCGAATATCCCTGCGACGAAATGGTCTGGGAATAAAAAATAATCAATCGGAGCATAGACAAAGGCTGTGGCAGACCCGATGACTACACCGATTTTGTTCTGTCGTGAAGATTGCTCTAAAGCATATGTGGTAAAACTCAAAAAACCACCTTAGTTATTCTTTTTATTAGCTTTCCATGATTCGTATTCTTTCTTTTTGGTGGCCTAATGTAAATAGTTTTTGGCTTGTCATCATAATCTGTCATTAAATATATATTTTCTCTAGCGTTACAATTTTTAACAATTTAAGTGGTGGTAAATCTTTAAAAAAATAAACAACGATACAAAGGATACTGTAAATGGCCGGACCAATAGTAAACGATGATGCGTACTCGATAACCTCAGGAGAAAACAAACAACTGGGCTACGTCTTTTCTATTTTTGGCAACAAGTTTGATCTCTCGGGATCGCCAAAGAATGATCAAGATGAAGATGGTGATCCACTTGAGATCGTGTCTGTTGAGGGACAAAGCTTAAATGACGGAGAGGTAACGGTAACCGGGTCAAATGGAGGGGAGTTCCGAATATTCTCTGATGGATCGATATTTCTTTATGCTACAACCGGTTTTGAATATCTCGCAGCGGGTGAAACAGCAAATATGATTGTCACTTACACTGTATCAGACGGCACAAGTTCTTCAGTCGCATCAGTAATTGTAACTGTAACCGTTGTAGATGGCGACTCGATTCTTGCCCAAGACGATGTATTTTCTACCGAAGAAAGCACTATTCTCGCAGGGGTAAATGTTACATCGAACGATGAATTGTATGCAGACTTTGCTGAAATAGTGGCCATTAATGGAATTGGATCTAACGTTGGTGCTGAAGTTCGAGGGTCTAACGGAGGTTTGTTTACTATAGTTTGCAGGCGCTGAGCATTATCGTTTACTTATGCAAAGTCATGAGCTTTCAATTCGCGAAGCATTGTTGACAGCCAAGCTCGATATGAGCGCGAACTTAAGTTTGCCCGTTATCAATACATCTAGTCTCCCCGATGGTTGGTTAACTGAACAAAGCTCTACCGCGCAGCGTCTATTTGAGCTTGCGATTGATAACTTAAATAGCGAGTTGTCGATTGCTGATCAGCGCTTAGATCAGCTGAAGCAGCAAGCCAAGGGCTTGCATCGCGAACGTCTCGCGAAAGTATCTCAGTTAGAATTTATGGAGGAGGAAATTCAATCATAGAAAGGCATGGTTGAGAAAAAGCTCGCCAACAAACTCAGATTTTTATAGATACAGAGTGAAGCCGCTGAATTGCGCGGTGTAATTGCAAAAAACTGAGGCGCAACAAGCAGAAATACAGGTCAAGATTGGCGAGGTGAAGCCAGAGAAGCTTCAAGCCAAACAACGTTTTCAAGAGCAAACAGCCACTGAATTGCGCGATATCAAATTTAGTTTAAAAGATGTACGCGAGCAGCTGGCAACGTCAAGCAATGTGCTTCAACGGATTGATATTCGTGCGCCGGTTGATGGAGCTGTAACCGGCTTAAACGTACATATGGTTGGCACAGTTGTTCGGGGAGGAGATCTCATCATGGAGATCGTCCCTGCGATGGATACTTTAATTGTTGAATCTCGTGTTTCGCCCACTGATGTAGACAAAGTCTATAAAGGCCTTGATGCTAGGATGAGAGTCGCGTCATTTAAACAACATGAATTTCCACAGTTGAGCGGAACGGTTGAGTCAATTTCGGCTTATGTCTTTGAAGATGAAAGACAACAAACGCAATATTACAGTGCACGTATTGCGCTAAATGGTTTTGTTGCAGACGACGATATGCTCCCATTTGATGATGACGGGAACCTTCTATCCATTCACCCTGGCATGCCAACAGAAGTAATGATTATTACTGGCTTAAGTGCACCTGCTCAGTACTTATTAGAACCATTGATTAATTCGTTTAACAGGGCCTGGAGAGATTCGTAGTTTGGGTTGTGTGGTTCAGCGCTATTATTTTAAAAACGGAGCCTCATGCTCCGTTTCTTTTATTTCATGTTGTAAATAGTTGCTGAATTGATCAGCTAGTCATACACTTCTCATACCTGTCGGGGAGCTTCCAGTGGTTAGGGAGCTGAGACTGCTAGCTATGCGCTGTATCCACAGTAAAAGCAGGACCCGTTGAACCTGATTTGGTTAATACCAGCGTAGGGAACAGTTTGCTCGTTTTGTAACGTTTGAGTCGTTATCAGCAGATTGCTCCCTAACAATTACCTTGGAGCATACATGAGCAACACGCCACAGCAGCCAGCTAAAAACGCAAAGATCACCGACGCAAATATCTCCAAAACAGCATCGGTCGATGAACTTTCTATGACGCCATTTCCTGCGTCGAAAAAAATCTACGTAAAAGGTAGTCGCGACGACATTCAAGTGGCTATGCGCGAAATTGAACTAAGTCCAACCAAGCTGCAAGACGGCAAGGAAGAACATAACCCTCCAGTTCGTGTCTACGACACCTCAGGCCCATATACAGATCCAAATAAAGACATCGACGTGCGTTTAGGCTTAAGTCCAATGCGTGAAAAATGGATTCTAGAGCGCAGCGACACCGAATTGCTTGAAGGCTTCAGTTCTGAGTACGCAAACATTCGCGAGAAGAACATAGCGCTCGAGGGTTTGCGTTTTGAGTACAAGCCAAAGCCACGTAAAGCGCGTGAAGGCAAGAATGTCACGCAACTTCATTACGCGCGTCAGGGCATTATTACGCCTGAAATGGAATACATCGCAATCCGCGAAAATCTAGCGCTCAGCGAAGCTGAGCTTGAAAAAGCGGTATCGGAACAACATCCGGGTCAAAGCTTCGGTGCATCGATTCCTAAGATTATTACTCCTGAATTCGTACGTGATGAAGTTGCTCGAGGCCGCGCGGTAATTCCGAATAATATCAACCACCCTGAATCTGAACCAATGATTATTGGTCGTAATTTCCGCACCAAAGTAAACGCAAACATTGGTAATTCGGCAGTGACATCTTCTATTCAGGAAGAAGTTGAAAAGACGGTATGGGCGACACGCTGGGGTGCCGATACTGTTATGGATTTGAGTACGGGGGACAACATCCACGAAACACGTGAATGGATTATCCGAAATTCATCAGTGCCGATCGGTACCGTACCGATTTATCAAGCATTAGAAAAATGTGGTGGTGTTGCCGAAGATTTAACGTGGGAATTATTCCGAGACACACTGATCGAACAAGCTGAGCAGGGCGTTGATTATTTTACGATCCATGCCGGCGTATTGCTTCGTTATGTTCCGATGACTGCAAAACGCGTAACGGGAATCGTTAGTCGCGGTGGTTCGATTATGGCGAAGTGGTGTTTGGCTCATCATAAAGAAAACTTCCTCTATACCCATTTCGAGGAAATTTGCGCAATCATGAAAGCCTATGATGTTTGTTTCTCATTAGGCGATGGCTTACGTCCGGGGTCAATTGCCGATGCAAATGATGAAGCCCAGTTCTCTGAACTTCGTACCTTGGGCGAATTAACAAAGATTGCATGGAAACACGACGTTCAAACCTTTATTGAAGGCCCCGGACACGTGCCAATGCATATGATTAAAGAAAACATGGAAGAACAATTGGAGCACTGTGGTGAAGCGCCTTTCTATACTTTGGGGCCACTGACGACTGACATCGCTCCAGGATATGATCATTTCACTTCTGGTATAGGTGCAGCGCTTATTGGTTGGTATGGATGTGCAATGCTGTGTTACGTGACGCCAAAAGAACACTTGGGCTTACCTAATAAAGACGATGTAAAACAAGGCTTGATTACTTACAAGATCTCGGCGCACGCCGCAGATCTCGCGAAAGGTCATCCCGGCGCACAGATTCATGATAACGCGATGAGTAAAGCGCGATTTGAGTTCAGATGGGAAGATCAGTTCAATCTCGCGTTAGATCCGGATACGGCACGTGCATATCATGACGAAACGCTTCCTAAGGATTCAGCGAAAGTTGCGCATTTCTGTTCAATGTGTGGGCCAAAATTCTGCTCTATGAAGATTTCACAAGACGTTCGAGATTATGCTGCGGAACAAGAACTGGCTAAGGCAGCTGATGTTGGGATGCAGGAAATGTCCGAGAAGTTCAAACAAGATGGCAGTGAAATCTATCACGAGGTGTAAGACTTACTATTAGATTTTGGTGGTACTGAAGGAGGTCGATCTTTTAAAGTTCGGCCTTTTTATTGCGCGTACTAAGCAATAGGCGGGTATTTACTCCAAATCTTTGAGTTTCCATAAAAAAACTGCCATTTACTCTATCTATTTTTTTCTGAAAAGGTATACTTCGCGCGAATATCATTTCAAAGGTTTATTATGGATATTGCTCGTATTGATCTAAACTTATTGGTTCACTTGGATGTTCTACTACGCGAACAAAACGTTACCAAAGCAGCTAACCACTTAGGTATTACGCAGCCAGCGATGAGTAATGGTCTAAAACGTCTTCGAAATTTGTTTAACGACCCTTTGCTTGTTCGAACAAGTGATGGCATGGCTCCCACTGAACTCGCACTATCACTTAAACCGCAAGTGCGTGAAATTCTCTCTAAAGTCGAGCGCGTCGTACAGCCAGAACGTAGTTTTGATTTAGAAACTGAGCGTGTATTTAGAATCATGGCGAGTGACTACGCTGAATCCACGTTGATCCCTGATGTACTTAGTGAAGTCCGTAAGCTTGCGCCGCTAGTGACATTAGATGTTCTTACTCCAAGTGACGTTAGTTTCGAGGATGTTGAACAGGGCCGTGTTGATATGGCAATCAACCGTTTTGATACGCTTCCTCAGTCCTTCCATTCTAAAACCTTATGGAACGATAGCTTTTCATGCGTTTTGTCGCCAGAGAACCCCGTGCTTGAGGGCTTCAACCTAGAGTCTTACCAAGAAGCTTCGCACATCTGGGTTAGCAAGACAGGTTTTGGTGTTGGCGTCGGTGTAAATCCTCAAGATGTGCAGCGTTTGGGATGGGTGGATGAAGCATTAAACAAACTTGGCGGAAAACGAGATATACGGGTATTTACGCGCCATTATCAAGTTGCAATGCAGCTCGCACAACAGCCTGATTTGATCGCAACACTTCCGACGCGCGCAGCACAGTTAAAGAGCGAAAGTGCAAAAGTTGTCATTAAAGAGCCGCCATTCGACATTCCATCATTTGAGCTGAAGATGGCATGGAGTCCATTGCTACAGCACAATGCTGGTCACAAATGGTTAAGAAGTCTCATTTCTGAGGTAGCTGAAAAGCATCGATAAGAGCATATCAAACCTTGTTAAGCTTCTATTAAAAAAGGCCAGTTAAAACTGGCCTTTTTAGCATCTAAAACTTGTATTCTAGTCCTAGCCGAAATCTAAGTCGTTCTGAATCCTCAACGAGTGATGAGTTTTCTGTTTCTGCTAATACCTCTTCCCAGGCCGCATAAAAAACGCCTACGATATTCTGAGAATAAGGTTTTTTAATTACAATATCGAAACCAAGGTGGCCGCTATTTTCGCCTTCGAACTCCGGTCTAAATTCGTCAAACTGGCGCTGAGTCAAATCGGGTCTCGGATCTACCGCTCTGTTTTTTAACTCTTCAAATCCGTTTACGTTTTCAGACGCACTTATACCGTAGTAGTAATCATTGAAGGCAGAGCTAAAATAGTGAACGTAAATACTCGGCGTAAATGTTATTAAGTTGGGGTTGCCTGTGGGCCGTGCCAAGCGAACAATGTTATGCATGCCGCCATGTTTATCAGAAACATCTTTGTAATACTCCCAAGTTAAATCGCCAACTTGAGAGTAGTAGGTATACAAAAAACCAATCTCGAAAGCTCGGTCACGATTTTCAATACCGACAAAAATATCTTTGCTTGCATCGTTGATATCTTCTGTATCCAAGAAGTAATCGTTATACGAAGCGATCAGGGCGATTGAGATATTGTTATGACGAAAACCTGTCCATCCAACTACTTTATCTTTAATAAAAAAGTCGCCGAAATCTGCATCGATAAATGGATAGGGCTCTGTGTACCCATCTTGCCCCTGATATATGCCTGATTCGTATGTAACACCTAGGCCATAGGCATTTCGTTCGTCCGCATTAGCACTTAATGAGAGAAACCCTAAGCAAAAAAGGAGGGCATGAAATAAACTACGCTTCATCAATCGTCCAATATCGAAGTAAAACAGCGGGCTATTGTAACGATTGCTTACACAAAGGAATGAGAAACAAGGCTGTTTTTTCTATTTCAAAGATATTTTTGTAGCGCTAGCGTGTTAACTACTTATTTATTTGAGCAAACCAATGAGCAACGCGATCGTGAAGGATATCTGTATCTATTGGCTTAGTAATATAGTCCGACATACCCGCTTCTAGGCATTTTTCGCGATCACCATCGATAGCGTTCGCGGTCATCGCGATTATTGGTATATCTTTATAAGACTCTCCACATTCACCTTTTCTTATGTTTTGAGTTGTTTCATATCCATCCATCTCGGGCATTTGGCAATCCATGAAGATCATGCCATAGCTTGGTTCGTTGCTCATTTTCTCAAGCGCTTCAACACCATGATTCGCGACCTCAACACTTAAACCAAGCCCTTCAAGTAAGGTAACAGCCAATATTTGATTGATAGGATTATCTTCAACAAGCAAGACCTTTAAACCTCCGTAATCACGATGATCTTCTTTGCTGATATCGGGTTCACCTTCGCGTTCGTATGATTCTTCTGCCTGCATAGATATACTCATAAGCGCGTCATATAAATCATTATGCGTTGCAGGTTTTGGAAAATAACTATCGGCCCCAAGACTATTGATTTGATCGGCGCCCCTTAAATCAGCCAACTTAGTCAGCATACAAATGTGAGTATGATTGCTGTGCGAGCGGATTGACTCGATGAGACCCTTGGTTTCTTGACCGATAACATGATTACTCAGAAAGCAAATGTCGCCATCAAAGGATTTAATTCCGTCTTTAAGTTCATCTGAATTGAGTTTTTTAGACGAGACTCCCCATGTTGTGAGTTGTTTTTCGATAACGCTTGCCGTTCGTTCACACGAGTCAATGATTAGAGCATTGATGTCTGAGAACTGGCTGATATCAAACCTATTACTTCTTTCAATTTCGGCCTTGAATGCTAATGTAAAGACGCTTCCTTCACCCAGATCACTCTCAACAGTTATATCCCCGTCCATTAGCTCAGCGAGCTGTTTGCAAATAGTTAGTCCTAATCCTGTTCCGCCAAATTTACGTGTTGTAGATGTATCAACTTGAGAGAATGATTCGAAAATTGCGGAAATCCTGTCTTGCGGAATCCCCACGCCAGTATCAATAATTGATACATAAATGGTGTCATTGCCATCTTGGGCAGAGTTTGAGGCTTTAATCGTTACACTACCGTGCTCTGTAAACTTAATTGCATTGCCAATTAAGTTGATAAGAATTTGGCGAATTCGGCCGGGGTCACCTTTAATTTGATGTGCGTTCAGCTCGCTAGTATCGAGAATTAACTCTAAAGACTTATCTTCAGATACGCAGGCAATACTGCTGGAAACATCCGACAGTAGATTGACGATATCAAAAGCAACGTTTTCAAGAGTCAGCTTGCCGGCCTCTATTTTTGAGAAGTCTAATATATCATTGATCAACACTAACAAAGCATCAGCGCTGGATTTAGCAAGCTTCACGTGCTGTATTTGCTCCTTGGTCAGGCTGCTCGATTCAAGCAATCCCAACATGCCAAGAATTCCATTCATCGGCGTACGGATCTCGTGACTCATACTAGCGAGGAACTCAGATTTCAATTGGGCTGATTCTTCTGCTTTGAATTTGGCATCTTCCAAATATTGCTGTGTTTTTTCTTGATGTGTGACATCTTGTTGAAAACCCAGAACATGCGTCACAAGGTTGTCATGATTACGTATCGGCGTTAACGACAGCTGATTATGGAATTCCTCTCCCGATTTTTTATAGTTGATGATATTTACCGTGATTGGTTCAAAATTACGCAGCGCCGATTTTATCAAAGCCTTTTTGTGAGGCTGTGTGTTTTGACCTTGAAGAAAACCGCAATTTCTACCGATCACTTCGTTCGCAGCATAGCCAGTTTGTCTTTCAAAAGCCTTGTTTACATATGTAATCGGAAACCCTTGCTCTGTTGCATCAGAAATAATAATTGGTGTTTGGGCTTCATCAATCGCCTGATTTTTTATCGACAGCTCTTGCTTTAATTGCTCTGATTTCGTGATGTCCACACCTGTAATCACGATACCGATCACTTTATCAGAACGATCCTTGTATAGTGTTTTGTGCCAGCTGACTATCTTCGTGACATCACTTATTCGAAATGATTGGGTAATCGGTCGGCTCTGCTCGTCAGAACTAAGGAATTTACGTGGAAAAATATCTGATGGTCTATCAAGTCGGTTATCTTGATTTATTTCGCTATACAACTGATTAAACGAGTTGTTCGACATAAAATTGTTATAGTTGAGGTCAAACACAACCAGCATCTCATCAAGAGAGTCAATGACATCTTCTACTCGCTCTTTTATTTTTGTTGTCGTAAATAGTCCCTCAATTAGCTGATTAAACGCGTTGCGCAACTCGGTAATTTCTGAAGATTCATTCTCACTTTCAGTGAGTAGCTTAAAGTCATCTTCATGACGAGATTCTACGATTTTACTTTTCAAGAGATTAATAATGTCGCTCGCTGTTGTGCTTGCTAGCCCAATTGCGTTTACAAGTGCAATGACAACGAGCGCAAAGATGCCAAGCATAAGGCCAACAACCCAAGCCGCATCTTTATACACATCTAAGTTGGATTGGATGACTGAGAGTTTTAGCGTACCAAGAATATGTGATGTGATGATGCTGCCCATCCCAGAGTCATCAGTTACTGGCCCTGAGCGATATATAAGATCTTCGTTTTGACGCAGTTCAAGAGAATAGTCTTCAGTATCAAGTTGGATTACGTCAGATAACTTCTCAACGTAAAGTACTATAGCCCCTTCGGGGGTCGGGCCATAAATCACGGGAAAAGCTATAAATATCCCGTTCTTATCGACAGATCTAAAGTGTAAACCATCTTCTAATGTTGAGCTCTTCCAGTCGTACATCTGTGACTTGTTAGCAAAGTACTTATGGTTATTACCTGTAATGAGCTCTCCTTCGAAGTCTGTAAAAACAATACTGAAATTTGATTTGTCGCCAATGAAGTTTATCGGCTGTAGAGAGCGGAAAAATACGGGAAGATACGATTCTCGATTACTAAAATCGATCAGACTATTGATGATTAAGTCGTTACGAGCGAGTGATTCAACTTGCTCATCGAGACTCGATAGCCGTTCATTAAGTCGCTTTTCGAAATCATCTAAATACTGCTCATGCGTGATGCCAATATTAAAGTTGATGATGAAGAACGTAGTAATGACTGTTATTAACGCGATAGATAAGACAATGGGCACGAACCGACGCAAGGTTGTCTGCCTAATTCGTTGATTAAGTGTCTTTGCTTGAGTCATGGCTTTAAATACCGGTTTTAGAGCTTATCGCGGTACTAAATGACCGTTGTTATTGAACTTAGAAATAAAGTAGTCGTCGCGCAAAAGCGCATCATGCTGCCAAGCGTTAAACGGCGAGGTATAGTTCTTTATGAGCCCCTTGTGGCTTTTTAGATTTTCTAAAGCATCTCTGATTTTACTTCGTTTAAACACGCCCGCGTCTTTCACAGCGATAGCAAGCATATGCACGAGATCGTAAGCTTGAGCTAAACCAACAACTCCAGGGATGTTTTTCTGGTCAGCGTCTGCGACAAATTTTTCTTTATATGTATTTAGAATACGATTAGCTATCTCTTCATCATATGCATTTACAAAACTAAAAGTTTGAATCGTTGAGATATCTAGATTGTTAATTCTCTCTAACCCGACGCCCGAAACATAACTGCCACCCGCGATACCCCAATGAGAAATGATGGGTTTTGATTTTAATAAGTCACTCGAAATTAGTCCTTTGGTGACCACAATGCCCTCTGGTGCATTGGCCACAAGCATAATCGCATCAGGGTTTTCTGCTTCTAATGCCGACAATTGGGTTTCAATGTTCTTTTCGCCCCAATTTACCCAGTGTATACCTGCGACATTGAGCCCCAGCGATTCAGCGGCTGCGGTCATTGAGGCTTTATTTGAACGCCCCCAGCCGGTCCGCTCGAGAACTAGAGAAATAGACTGTGCGTTAATTGACTGCGCGTAGTTCACCAATACTGGCCCCGCTTCTTTGTCTCGGATCGAAACGCGAAAAACAAAATTTGGATTATATTTGTTTGATGTGATAGGTGTACCAGCAGCCCACGGAACTAAGAACAACAGTTTGTTTTGATGGATAATTTCAAGTTCCTGCAGAACGACGGGAGTATGTACACCTCCTAGTACGGCAATCAGATTATCCATTTTTGCAAACTTCTTGAGGTTGCTTATTCCGCGAGCTGGATTTCCCTTATGATCGCGAGTTACTAGTTCAAGCTGCTTGCCGTTAATGCCTCCGTTAGTATTGATCTCTTCTATAGCAATTTGAGCCCCTCGTTGAATTGCGAGCCCTCCCGCTTTCGCACCACTAGACATATCAGCATCCAAGCCGATCAATAATTTGTCAGCATTGGCAAAAGGGTGAGAAAATAAAGTAACGACAATAAAAATCACTAACTTTCTAAAAATCATCATATCGGCTAACCATCAAACGCAATTTCATAGCTCAATTGTAGACAAGAAAATAGATCGCGCTCGCGAAGTAAAAAACGGTTACAAAAAGAACTGGTTTTGTTTTCTAAGAAGCGGGTATCAAAGATTGCGAAGGGAACGTGTTGACCGGTACAAAACAAATTTAGTTATGAAAGGCTTGGAGTGAATGGCCCGCCCTTCAGGATGATTCGCGTCGCTCTCCCTTCGGGTCGTCGCCGTTCCGTCGACGTTGTCTCGCACTGTGTGCTCGGCTCGAACCTCTCAGGCTCTCATCCAGAATGGCCCGCCCTTCAGGATTCGAACCTGAGACCTATCCCTTAGGAGGGGATTGCTCTATCCAGCTGAGCTAAGGGCGGAATAGCTGAGATAATACAACAATCGCCTTACTGGAAAAGTTAAACGAGTGAAAGGTCGTTCATTAGAACTGCAACAGTTAAGGCTCGGTAATTAGTCTTCGCTAACATACTTAGGTAAAGAAATTCTAAATGTCGTACCTACGTCAACTTCACTAGAAACATCGATCTTACCTCCAAATCCTTTGATAATTTCATAGCTGATTGACATACCAAGACCCGTACCTTGGCCAACGGGTTTCGTTGTAAAAAACGGGTCAAAAATCTTTTTAATATTGCCTTTTGATATTCCGCAACCAGAATCCGCTATCTCAGTAATGACCATATTGTTGTCGTTGAACGTCGTAATTCGCAGTGTGCCTGCTTTACCATCCATCGCATGCGAAGCGTTCACCATTATATTTAATAGTACTTGATTAAAAGCGCTAGGGGATAGCTTAACTTGATCACAGTGATTCAATTGTTTTTCAAGCGTGCAGCTATATTTTATTTGATTCCAAACAATGTTCAGCGTTTGCTCAATCAAGTCGTTCACAAGAACCACTGACTCTTCTGTCGTCTCTCGAACATAGCCCTTCATACTATTAGTGATCTCTTTTATTCGCGTACCGCCAGTAATGCTTTCGTCGACTAAGCTATTTGCATCGCTTAGCACGAAATCTAGATCCTCAATCTTCAAGGTTTTCTCAATTGAGACAAGAATTTCTTCATGATTTAGCTTTTCTGACTTGGATAACGATCCCATCAAATCAAGGAGTTGCTTCGTGAGCTGATCAAGGAAAAAGATATATTCCTTCAGTGTGCATAAATTACTCATCATAAAACCAACGGGATTATTGATTTCGTGAGCAATGCCAGCCGACATCTGACCTAAACTTGCCATTTTCTCTGTTAATATTAAGGCATCACGTTTTTGACTTAATTCAGATTCGATGGCCTTTAGCTTTCGGATTAGAGCAGTTTTTTCATCGGTAAGGTTATCGTTATCCTCAGTTATTGATGCGATTTGTGAATTTTGAGATTTTTTAACCGAAAGAGCTGTAGCGCCAATACATGAGGTTGAAACAATAATTAAACCAACCAAGAGGCCTACAGAAGTTGGGGGCATCAGGTAATAAAACAGAACTATTGTCAGTGCCGAAAATAATGATATCACAGACACAATAATAAGCAGCGGCGCTATTGATCTATCTTTCGATTTGTCTGTGTATGTTCTGCTAAACATAGAACTAACCCTGCAGCTTCTGATTTGTAAGCTAGTATAGACAAGAATAGTTTTTTAGGTTGTGTGATTTGGAGGAATATTAGTGAGCGATAAGCATATCATCGTTATAGTTGACGACGAGCAAGATGTGCTCAATTCAATGAAACGCGTTTTTCGGAAATCCCCGTTTGAAGTGCACACCTTTGACTCAGGAGAGAGAGCCGTCGAAGTACTGAAAGATCTAAGGCCAGATCTCATTATCAGTGACATGCGGATGCCTGGGATGGATGGGGCCGAGTTTTTATCGCAAGCAAAAAGCATTGTTCCTGCGGCACCGAGGATTTTACTAACTGGGCAAGCAGATAAAGAAGACACGGTACGTGCGATAAATGATGGTGAGATTTTCGCATTCGTAAGCAAACCTTGGGATAACACAGAGTTCCTAGCTTTAGCAGAAGATGCGCTGGCACGCCGTAATAAAGAGAAAATGAAAAATCGTGCCTTGCATACACTTAAGAAAATGCATGATGAGGTGTCTGAATCAAAAGAAGGCATCGAGCGAGAACTCGCTGAACAATCGCAGGAAAACCAACAAAACAAACAAGCAACTGTAGATGCCTATCTGTTAATGGAAGAAAGCTTTCTGAACCTGCTAGATATGAAGCAACCAGGTCAGAGGGCATTTGCACATCAACTCGAAGAGGTTGTCACCAAACTAGCCGCCCGACTCAATGTTGAGAAAGATGGACTAAAAGTACTGTACCAAGCTTCGCGCTTACATGGGCTCGGCAAAATATCCGTTCCTGATGCGGTTCTTGAGAAAGGATATTCAAATTTAAGCGAATCAGAGAAAGAGTTATATCACGCATATCCAGCAAACGGGGCATGCACACTTATTGCGATCGAAGCCTTTTCAGCGTGCTCTGACATTTTGTTTAAACAACAAGAACGATTAGATGGATCGGGGTTTCCTCTAGGTCTTAAGGCAGATGAGCTATCGCCGTTAAACCGCTTGTTTAATGTTGCGCTCGCTTATGCCGAGTTGAGATTTAGTCCGTCCGTTACTCCATTACCTCACGATCAAGCAATTCACGAATTGAACGCAAATGCTGCGGCCTTTGATCATAAAGCCTTGCAAGCATTGAGCATGATTAAGCTAGAGCGCGAACTCTCTGATGCGACTAAGCAAACTATCGTGCATGTACACGGACTGAAGGTCGGCATGGTGATTGTCGAGGATATTTATAGTGAAAAGAATATGCTGCTACTGCGCGGCGGCACTCATGTAACCGAGATCTTAATAGAAAAACTTACAAATTTGCAGCGACAGATGGGCAAAGAAATTTTAATCAACGTCAGATTTGACCCCATCACTGACGCTGATTAACCAAAGACGTCTATATTTTAAGCTGCCACCTCATTCAGGCTATAAGACGATTTTAACTGATATTTCTTGATGAGCGCGTCGCGCTTTGAAGGGAGAATATTGATTCTATCTAAATCACCATCCACAACCTCGATCAAGCGTTTATCCATCACCTTAAACCATAGCCATGGGATATACGCGACAGGGAACATGCCAAAATAGCCATTTGGGAGCGATGGTAGATCATCAAAATGACGCAACGATTGGTAAGCACGGGTGGCGTTAGCGTGGTGGTCTGAATGCCTCTGCAAGTGAAATAAAGCCCAGTTAGAAAAGATGTGGTTACTGTTCCAACTATGATGAGGTTGAGGCCGTTCATAACGCCCTGATTCAAGTTTTTTGCGTAGCAAACCGTAGTGCTCAATATAGTTTGCGGATGTGAGTTGCCACATTGACCAAAACCCAGCAATCAACAAGAAAGGTATCACCACAGCCCCGAAGATGAGCGCAAGTGAGACGTAAAATGCGCCAGTCATCAACACAGTTTGTATAAATTCATTTTTCAAAGAGTAGGGTGATAACCCCTTGTCTTTAAGTCGCTGATGCTCAATTTTAGCTGCTCGTGCGATTGCGTTAGGTAATTCACGTGCGGCAAAGGAGTATATGTTCTCGCCCATTTTTGAAGATGCAGGATCTTCTGGCGTAGCAACCATTTTGTGGTGGCCCCGGTTATGCTCAACGAAAAAATGTCCATATGCCGCCGGTGCTAATACAAGTTTAGCGAGCCACTGATCAGTAGAAGTCTTTTTGTGGCCCAGCTCGTGTCCGATGTTAAGACCGTATCCGCCGATATACCCCGTGGTGAGTGCTGCTCCAAGATAACCAGCGACACTTAGATCGTACGAAGATACAAACCACGCTATAAATATGAAGACACCAATGACGACCGGAACGTTGATCCTAGCGATGAACTTATAATAAGGGTCTGCCTCAAGCATCGGTACAACAGACTCAGGCGGATTACTCGTGTCTTCGCCCATAAAATAATCAATGACAGGAAATAAGAGATACCAAAATGCAATGAACAGCCATAAAAATACGTCATTAGGTGACAACATATATAGCAAAGGGCCTGCGACAGCCAGCAGGGGCACCATAAAAGAGACCAGCCAAAAATGACGTTTTTTGTCGACGTAAACCTCTCCTGTTGGAGATATAAAAGTACCTGCGCGCATGATTCATTCCTATTCTTATTGATCGTGGAGCTATTACAGCAAGTGATAGATCAAAAATTAAGCGTTGAAACTGGCATTAAATCGTCATAATATGACACTCTTCCGGAATCAATTAACGATCATCGTATGTCGATTAGTAAAGAGCAACTTCAACACTTAAGCCCTAGCATTCACCCAAGCTACGCTCGTTTGTTGGCTGGACACTGCCGAAATGCTGGTGTTGTGATAGAGCAATTGTTTGAAGGAAATAGCTTAACTTGGGAGCAGCTCATCGATAGCAGCCAGTATGTTAGTTTTGAGCAGTTTAAAAGGTTATATGCGAAAGCAGAGCATTTGTCTGGCTCAGATGACCTAGCACTCGATATATCAACGATAAGTCAGTCGAGCGCGCACGGGCCTCTGGGCTATGGCGCAATCTCAGCCCCCACGGTTCGACAAATGTTCTTTCTAATCCAACAGATGCTAGCGACGCGCATCGCAATCATCAAAATGGGTGTTTCCGATGTAAATGGCTATACAACACTCACGATCGTTCCAGACTTTGATTTAGAAAATCTAAATTTATTTGTAAGCACAATGGTGATTGGGTCATTGCTAGATTTTTACGAGAAATCGACAGGTAAGCAGATCTCTCAACTTGAGGTCCACTTGCCAGTAAACGTATTGTCAGATATTGACCGTTATCGAACTAAATTTGGTGGTGCGACCATTGTGTTAGGTAATGAAACGCTCAAGGTTGTATTACCAAGCAAAGCTCTGGATGAACAAACCCTTACGGCGGATCAGTATGCGTTTCGTAATGCACAACGAGAGTGTCAGTTATTAATTGATCAAGAAAACAAAGGCGGTGAATTTTCTCGACAGGTCAAGCACTTCCTCTTTGAGTTTAGTGAGCGCTTTCCACAACAAGAAGACGTCTCTGAACATTTTGCTATGTCTACACGTACCTTTATTAGAAAGTTAAAACGCGATAACACAAGCTTTCAAAGCTTGTTAGATGAAGTAAGAAAAGAGCTTGTTCTGTTGCGTTTGAGTGATACAAATCAGAGTATTGAGAGTATTGCTTTAAGTGTTGGATATGTAGAAGCATCGAATTTCTCACGCGTATTTAAGCGATGGTTTGGATGTACGCCCTCTGAATTTAGAAGTTCAAATAAATTCTAAGGACACGGAACTTATTTTGGTTCTAAGGTGTCTTTAAAACACAATTTCAGACAAATGATTATTAAGACGAAGATATAATTATATGCGCGATACCCGCCCTCTTTTGTTAGATAGCGATTTCCCTAAAATCAAACGACGTAATATAGAAGTATTGCAGGTCAACTTGGGGTATCTCTGTAATCTAAGTTGTACACATTGCCATGTGAATGCGGGGCCAACACGCACCGAGTTAATGAGCAAAGAGACCGTCGATCAATTGTTGCGACTGATCGATCTGCACGGAATTAATACGCTCGATTTGACTGGTGGAGCACCAGAATTAAGCCCTCACTTTAGATACTTTGTGTCGGAGGCCCGAAAACGAAACGTGCATGTGATGGATCGCTGTAACCTCACCGTTCTGCTCGAGCCAGGACAAGAATACTTAGCACAATTTCTAGCTGACAATGATGTTGAGATCGTTGCCTCACTTCCATGTTACACAGAAGACAACGTCGATGCTCAGCGTGGAAAGGGAACATTTGACGGAAGCATAAAGGCGCTGAACCTGCTCAATGCGCTCGGCTACGGGATTGGCGACGACGACAAAAAACTAAGTTTGGTTTATAACCCTAATGGCGCCTTCTTACCGCCTCCTCAGGACAAACTTAAAGCTGATTATCAGAAGCATTTATTTAGTAATTTCGAAATAAAATTCGATGATCTCTATACGATTACAAATATGCCAATTGCTCGCTTTGGCGCCGTGCTGCTGGCAAAAGGTGGGTTCAATGATTATATGACGCTCCTAAAAGACGCGTATTCGCCAAGCAATGTTGACGCTGTGATGTGTCGAAACACCTTAAGCGTCGATTGGAAAGGTTATGTCTATGATTGTGATTTTAACCAAATGCTTGAATTACCTATCCACTCGCAAGATAAAAACATCATAGCAAGTGACAATTCAGCACTGCATGTCAGTGAACTGTTCGAAACGAACTTAGACGGTCATCCTATTGTCATAGGTGAGCATTGTTATGGTTGCACGGCAGGTCAGGGTAGTAGCTGTGGTGGCGCGCTGTAAGCCAGTCGTCTTTAATGAATACCTCTCCGGCTAACACAAGATTGAGTGTCGTAATTCCTGTTCATAACGAGCAGGACTCGATAATTCGTTCTGTAAGCTCATTATTGGATAATCTCGGAAACAACCTTCACGAATTGGTCGTAGTGGATGCTGCTAGCACCGATGATACACGCGCTCGATTTGAATCTCTGCAACTATCAAAAGCTCGTTATTTAATGAGTGATCGTCCTGGCCGAGCATATCAAATGAATTTTGGTGCTAAGCATGCTTCAGGCGACATTCTGATGTTTGTTCACGCAGACACGACCATTGAATTGTTCAATGATCAACAGCTTAAGGACTTTAGTCGTTCTGATTGCTCGTGGGGATATGGTTCGCTTGAATTTGATAACCACGCACCTCATTTTCGTTTTTTGAGTTTTATGATTCGTTGGCGATCTGGATTAAGCAGCATATGTACGGGTGACCAAACACAAGTAATCAAAAAAAGTGTCTTCGAGGCTCTCGGAGGTTTTCCAGAGCAAATCCTCATGGAAGATGTTGAAATATCGATTCGTTTAAAAGAACGCTCTAAACCGCAGCAGTTTACGTTTCGCTCCATTACGTCCGCCAGGAAATGGGAAACAGAAGGCTTCGTTAAAACAATCTTAAATATGTGGCGATGGCGATTTTCATATTGGATATTTCGAGACGCAGATAAAATTGCAAGGCAATATTATCGCGACAGATAAGCCATTTACCTGACCGCACAATTGCTTAATTATTATTCACTACGATTTATCTCTGATATCACTGTATTAGCACTAGTAATTTGATCTAGATCAATTAGAATCCACCCAAAATTTTTCATTACTTAGATTAAATAGGTGCGAATATGTCTGTAGAGACCTTTGAAACTTGGAGCTTAGCGATCGGTATAACGGCGCTTATCGCTTACATGGCTTATATCGTTTGGGATTTAGCTAAGAAATCAGATGCTGGGAAATTCGGCACAATGGTTCTTTTTGCTGCACTAGGCATGGGCGCGGCGGGCTTCGTAATTAAAGCCGTACTAGTTGAAACGCTCGGCGTGTAGTAATTAGCTAACGCTGCTCAGTAAAAAACCCGCTTGATCGCGGGTTTTTTGTTTTCTGGTGGTTTGAAAATCAAACCAGCTCGATAATTTCTATATCGATTAAAACCAACTTTCTTCGCAAACAACTCAGCTCTTAGTTGCTGCTTCTAATTCGCTGATTAATCGTAAAGCGTTTTCAAATGAATCACCGCATGTATATTCTGTAGGGTTAAATTCGCGGCACACCTTAGGTCTTTTTTCATATTCCATACAGCGATTTTCGGAATCCAAATTAACGCACCGGACTCCGGCTGGCTTTCCGTCTGGCATATTTGGTAAAGCACTTGTTATCTCTGGCGCGATACAACATGCTCCGCAAGGATCATGGCACTTCATCTTTAGCTGCCTTATTAAGATGTTAAACAGGGTAGAATGGTTTTAGTCCGTACCGATCAGATTTACCAGAACGTGAGCCAGACA
>NZ_LWFH01000556.1:0-1078 GCF_001635725.1 Oleiphilus sp. HI0066 | reverse complement strand
CTTCAGGAATGCTATATCCAGCATCACGTAGTTGATCCGCAGACACTTCTACGGTTTCAACGAGTTCACCAATGATGGTGTAACGATCACCATTTTTAGCTGTCACTTCTGCTTGCATCACATCGTGAGCCCAGAAGTGGACAAGACCTCGGCTTGCGATCAACCAAAGAAGACCGAAAACCATAACCATGCTGATGGCAACAGCACCGGCGTTGAACCAAACCCATGGGTCGCCGTTTTTAAACCATTTTTTAACTGATACGCGCACAATAGACTCCTTAAATCACACTGTACTTGTTGCGAAGACGCTGGCGCACAAATTCTGCAAAGGTGTTTACGACAAAGGTAAACAGGAATAGAACAAAGGCTGCGAGGAATAAGATGCGGTAGTGCGTGCTACCCACTTCTGATTCAGGCATTTCGACAGCAATGTTTGCTGACAAAGTACGCATACCTTCAAAGATATTGATGTCCATGATCGGGGTGTTACCAGTCGCCATCAGTACGATCATGGTTTCACCGACCGCACGACCCATACCAATCATTACCGCTGAGAAAATACCCGGGCTTGCTGTTGGAAGGATAACGCGTGTCATGGTTTGCCACTGCGTTGCACCAAGTGCAAGAGAGCCTTGGGTCAGATGTTTTGGCACACTGAACACGGCATCTTCTGTAATCGAGAAGATGGTAGGGATAACTGCAAAGCCCATCGCTGCACCAACGACTAAAGCGTTACGTTGGTCGAAATCGATACCGGCTTCATTCGTTAACCAAAGGCGCATGTCACCATTGAAGAATGCGACTTCTAGCGTTGGGCTGAGCGCCATGGCAAGCCAACCACCAAAGATAATGACAGGAATCAGCAGTACTGGGTCCCAGCCATCAGGCACTAAACGACGAATGTTGGAGGGTAAGTTACTCCACATAAAGCCGAATAAAAGTATGAAGATCGGGGTGATTATGAGTATTGCGAATACGCCAGGAAGGTTTTCTTCCATAAACGGTGCAAAGAATAAACCTGCCAAGAAACCTAGAATTACGGTAGGTAATGCTTCCATCAATTCAATCGATGGTTTTA
>NZ_LWFH01000555.1:0-1262 GCF_001635725.1 Oleiphilus sp. HI0066 | reverse complement strand
AAATTTTTCAACGATCGCTACGGACATTTGACCGGAGATAAAATACTTTCTGAATTTGGGACACTATTAAAATCACGATCTCAACGAGAAGAATTTACATCCAAGTTGATCGCTGACAAGCATAATCAAATTTATCGACGAAGCATCGTAGGAAGAATGAGCGGCGAAGAATTTTCAGTGCTTTTAGTCAACACATCGATCAACCAAGCAAAAATATATGCGGACCGGCTACTCAAAGAATTCTCTGAACTAAAAATAATGACAAGTAATGGCGAGTTTATAAACACAACCTTGTCGATCGGAGGCTCCGTTGTGAGTCAAACGGACAACGTTGATTCAGCCTGGAAAAAAGCTGACCGGAATTTATCAGAAGCTAAAAACAGCGGAAAAAGCCAAATCGTGATTGAAAGCTCTTGATGCAAGATCTGGCTCTCATTTGAGCTCTACATATCCCCTAATCTGCGCAAATGTCTGTTCATCCATCGACTCAAGAAAATCAATATTTCGATGAGGAATATCTTCCGTTTTGTCCTCTCCATAAGCCAGTATTGCCTTAGCCATAGACTCTTGCCTGATCAAATGAATCATTGGGTAAGGACTACGATTTGTGTAGTGAGATCGAGCATTTTTTAATTCACCTTCAAATTCAAACTCAGGATGAAATGCAACGACTTGCAATTCATCAGACAAACCAGAGTCCTCAACCCCGTCATTTAACTCATCAACAAAGTCTAAGAACATCTCAAACTGCGAAATTGTATTGGGACTTAACACCAGCAAGCTTGTCTCGAGTTCTTCTGTGTCTGATTCGAACAGGCGGTTTATTTCATCACGGATAAAATAAGAGGTCTCTATCAACGACGACTCAAAGCAAGCATAGATACCAACTCGACCGACCTTAAACGGCAACGCTGCAAATGGGCACAAGTCATGACGAATAACCACTTCTTCTAACCATTGTTTAGTTTGCTCGCACGCA
Organism: Oleiphilus sp. HI0066; assembly: GCF_001635725.1. Taxonomy (NCBI): domain Bacteria; kingdom Pseudomonadati; phylum Pseudomonadota; class Gammaproteobacteria; order Oceanospirillales; family Oleiphilaceae; genus Oleiphilus; species Oleiphilus sp. HI0066. Next base: position 283 of record NZ_LWFH01000555.1, on the reverse strand, counting down.
AGCAATTCATCTTCATTCATAACTATGCTCTTTTTCATTCTGACCTTTAGATGGTTTGATCCAAACGATGCTCTCGTGGTTTTGGTCTTCGTGCCCCTCTAGAATGCATTTCAAAAAAACTTTAGCAGGGCTATCGAAACTAAGGATCATTTCACGTTTATCAAATGCAGTTAAAGCCATTGTCGGGCGATCGCTTAACGTGCCGACAATGGATTTAGCATCATCAGATTCGGTGTTGTGCGCATGCTTGTGTCCTTCGGTATTATCTGGAGGCATAGTCGCG
>NZ_LWFH01000554.1:0-1002 GCF_001635725.1 Oleiphilus sp. HI0066 | reverse complement strand
TTATTTTACCTCAAACTCTATATTTAAGGGGTAGCCGTCGTCATTGGCGGAGGTTGATCGCCAACGAGACGCCATCTTAAATTTCATCGCACCAACTTCGTAGCGCCCTGGAGGCAAATCATTAATCGCAATATATGCATCAGAACTATTTGAGAACCATACATCGAAATTAATATCACTCGTTTCACCCAGAGATCGAACATCAAACTTCCACGTTCGACTCCAAGATTCCATTGAGGAGTTTTCATGTGATTTGGGGATAACTAGCAGCGTGCTATTTTGATCATACGGTGCAATTTGAATACTGCTACACGCAGACAGAGAGAGGATGAAAAATACAAAAACCAAACAGCGATACATCTTGGATTTTCCCGATCATTATAATTTTTTGTCGTTAGCTACACAGTTAGCTGTGTAGCCAGCTCGGTATTAAGCTATCTCAAGATGATGTTACATATTAATATTCGATTCAAATAAACAATTATTTAGAAGAATCGAGTATAAGCAAAGCGGATATTGTATCCCTCGGTTTGATCTACAATGGGGCTATCGGTAATTGAATTTGAGTACCAAATATATCCCAGATCTAGGCGCGTAAAACCACCAAATAATATGGGGGTAGAGAAGTTTAAATCGGCACGATAATTCCAACCCGATCGCCCTTCATAACGCCCACGCTCAAGCGTCGCTTCGTTCTGCTCAACACCATAATAGTAATCGACAAGCTTTTGGTTTAGGTAATGAGCAGATACTTCCGGTACAAAGAAGAACGGGCCTTTATTGAATTGTCTTGATAACTGAATACTCGTCTCTGAGCCTTTATGGTGAGATAAGGTGTCGTGCATATATTCTAATTCGAGGCGGGCAATATCTTCTCGCTGCAAGCCCAAACTAAAACCTCCATCTAGTGAACGATCGCGGTCTTTCATACCCTTTAAAAAATCACTGTCGTCCGCGTCGTAACCATCAAACCTAACTGCGAGCTTAGCGTTTGCATCAAAT
>NZ_LWFH01000553.1:0-535 GCF_001635725.1 Oleiphilus sp. HI0066 | reverse complement strand
CAGTTTCAACCGAGCTTTCTGGTTCTGGTTTTTCTGACTCAAGTTCTGGTTCGACTAATTCTTCAGCAACTTGTGGTACTTCAGAAGTGCTCGCAGCATTAGTGTCGTGTAAATGAACGATACCTGCGCTTGCTAAGAGAAGGGCGAGTAAAAAATTGATGAACAATAAAGGTCTAATATCGACCATGAATGGGTCCTGTTTTAGCGTTTACACACTCGACTAACTCGAGACTACGTTTGTGTTTGGCTACGTCTAATGCATTGCTTTGGTTTGGCCAACAAAAATGAGTAGGTCTTTGTACTCCTCACATTAATTGGAGTCTAGACATAAAGTATTGATTTTGCTTGTTAACTGCGGGGTTTTGCTTGTTTTGTCACAAAACCATTGTTTTTGAGTGGTACGTATAAGCTTGGAGTTGAAGTTCGAAAAAATGTCACTATAAACGAGTGCTAATAAGTCTCTGTCTCTTGCAAGATAAACACTTGCTTGTCACAGTGTTAATCTTCATAGCTTAATTCAATCAACAGTTCAGTC
>NZ_LWFH01000552.1:0-829 GCF_001635725.1 Oleiphilus sp. HI0066 | reverse complement strand
GAGTTTTAGATCCTCACTACTTATTTCATGGGCTCGGCTTTTCAAAAAGCTCTCGGTTAAATTCAGCAATACGCCATCGAGCTCTTCTACGCGAGTGTAGCCGTCTAGTTTGTTTAGCTCTCTTACGAGTACCTGATGTAGCTGCGGTTCTTGCTTATGAGCGTCCATAACCGCATGCACCATGGTTTCAAGCGCTTCTTTCAGGTCAAGAGAAGGCAGCTTTTGTAAAGTAGCCATAATGATTGTGAGCATCTCATCAATATGGCGATTGCCCAATTCAGCAAGAATCGTTTCTTTATTCCCAAAGTATTGATAAATCGAACCAACGCTAACTCCTGCGATTTTAGCAATGTGGTTGGTGTTTAATTTCCCCTGTCCTTCGCTAACTAAAATATGAGCGCTGGCTTCGAGTATGCAATCCACTGTATTAGATGATCGGCTCTGAGCGGGCTTGCGACGGGGCTTTGAGGTGGTTTTATTGACTTTCATGAGAATAAATAAACGCGAGTATTTAATGTGAGTAAATGCTCATATTATAGTGTTCTGTTATCTAAAGCACCGTTTAGCGCTACGCAGTCCAATGGAGGAATTGAGTTTGATGAAAGAGCAACCAAGTTACCAAAGTGAATCATACTGGCAAAACTACCAAGATTATTTTCCGGAACACCTACGGATTAATCACCAGAACCAGCCCAAAGAGGAGTGGTGGTTGTGGCAGGGAATCAATGTTCATTTAGATCGTTATGTTCCATCGACCAAAGATGACGTAAAGGTGATCATGCTGCATGGAGGTGGTGGCTATGCACGTTTGTTGAGCCCGTTGGCCCTC
>NZ_LWFH01000551.1:0-678 GCF_001635725.1 Oleiphilus sp. HI0066 | reverse complement strand
TGATCGAACTTACCCCCTGGGAAGGCAACTTGACCACTGTGCGTAGAGAGACGCGACGAACGACGCGTCAAAATAACCTCAGGTCTAGCAGTATTGCGGGTAATTGGCATTAACACGCCAGCTTTGGGAAGCTCAGCACCTAATTGTCTAGGTTGATAATCACTAAGACGACTTTCGAACTGCTGTATAAGACTCATGAGGTAGTTCAATAAATTTGAGATTGGGCACCTTAGCATAGGGTTTAGGGATTGTTAATTGAGTCTGTGTGCTAGAGAATGTCGCGCTAGCCAAAAATAGAGAATGGGCACATTTTGATATGAACTTTTGCAGTAATTGCGGCCATGCCGTTCAACAGAAAATTCCAGCCGACGATAGTCGACTTCGATACGTATGCCCTCAATGCGAGACCATTCACTATCAAAATCCAAACATTGTCGCGGGCACACTTCCCGTATTCGAAGATAAAGTACTTCTTTGCAAGCGAGCCATTGAACCGCGCTATGGCTATTGGACACTGCCTGCAGGATTTATGGAAAACCAAGAAACGACCATGGAAGCAGCAGCACGAGAAACATGGGAAGAAGCCGAAGCAAAAGTAACGCTGCACTCCCTGTTAACCGTTATCAACGTTCCTCAAATCAATCAAGTCCATATGTACTTCTTGGCCACACTCATTGA
>NZ_LWFH01000550.1:0-810 GCF_001635725.1 Oleiphilus sp. HI0066 | reverse complement strand
GCGTCGGCACAGCCAGAAGAGAAGGTGCATACGCCTTTAATGTTAGAGTAATCATTATAAAATCCGACTAGCTCCGTATTGAAAGCGCCTTCGTAATAACGAAAGCCAGCTTCATAGTTGATACTTTCTTCAGGGTCGATATCATCATTTTGTCCGGGACCAACCGGTGAAAAGCCTTTATATACGCCGGCGAGTAATCCCAGTTCTGGTGTGAGTTGATAGAACGCACCTAGTCCTGGAATCAAAACCGTATCTTCATTCGATATGTCATCAGCGTTGCTGCTGGAACGATCCTTTCGCACGGTATCAATAAACTCTGCTCTGGCACCACCTGTCAGTGTCCAATCGCCTATTCTGATTTTATCTTGTACATGGATTGCTATTGCGTCTGTGGAATCTTTGTTGGTTGTGGTTGCAACAGTCGCGGCTCCGTCAGAGATGAGCTCGCCGTTCGTCATCAAAAACGAGTCTGTCGTATGATTTCGCTCGATGTAGTCATTATGAAGGCGGAATCCAAACTCGAATTCATGTGCGACTCCGAGAAGCATTGGGTCCCAGTGTGCCAAAAACTGTATGCCTTGAGAAACATATTCACGATCGTTGTTGCCAACAATTAGCGTTCCGTCTGGGCCCAGATCTGACGAGTTTATTTCGCCGCGTAATACCTGAATAAAATCGACATTAATGCCTTGATTCGGATTGGCAAAGATTTCCGATAAAGATGTATTGGTATCGAAACCATTTAACTTAGACCAGAGTCGTTCAAACTCATTGCGATAAACAATGGTCGTCAACGATAAGGTAGGGTCG
>NZ_LWFH01000549.1:0-881 GCF_001635725.1 Oleiphilus sp. HI0066 | reverse complement strand
TTCAACCTCAGCAAGCCCAGCTTGGCTCGAACACAATGCCTGTAACTCGCTTAATTCGGCTGAGAATGGGTCAATCTCTAAGTACTTTAAAAAGACTTCACGGTAGGTATATACAATGGGTCGCTCAAGGCTCAACTGCTCACAAACGAGATCTGCGATTTCTTCCATTAATTCAGTCAAACTGAACCCTACTCGATACCACTCAAGCATTGTGAATTCGGGGTTATGCCTACCCCCCTGCTCGGCTTCACGAAAACTTTTACAAAGCTGATAGATATCGCCTAAACCGCTTGCGAGTAGACGCTTCATCGCAAACTCTGGAGAGGTTTGAAGAAAAAAGTTTAAGGATTGATGCGCATCTTGATTGCCTGAAGCACGATAACTTGCAAGATGTGGGTCCGTTGACCCTGAAACACTCATCAACGGCGTGTCGACTTCGAGAACATTACGTGCAGAAAAAAAAGCCCGCAGCTGAGCATACAACTCAGCACGGGCTTTAATTGCAGTATGTGAACAACTAGGCTGCCACATAAAGAGAAACTTAACCTTTCGCGCGGCTTACGTATTCGCCAGTACGCGTATCGATTCTCAACACTTCACCAATATTAATAAACAAAGGCACGTTAACCACTGCGCCAGTGGTTAGTGTTGCTGGCTTTGTACCACCTTGCGCTGTATCGCCCTTCAAACCAGGATCTGTTTCTACAACTTCAAGTTCAACAAAGTTTGGCGGTGCTACGTTTAATGGCGCTCCGTTGTATAAGGTTACAACGTAAACGTCTTGTTCTTTCAACCATTTTTGCGCTTCAGCCACAGCATTCTCATCTGCACCGTGCTGTTCAAAAGAACCGTCGGTCATCATGAAGTGCCAAAACTCACCA
>NZ_LWFH01000548.1:0-807 GCF_001635725.1 Oleiphilus sp. HI0066 | reverse complement strand
ACCAACCACCATCGCCAAAGCTTGTACAACTTCTTCAGAAGGAAAGAGTTTGATATGCAAACTCAACATTTGCGCTTTGCTGAAATCAGTATGATATGGAAATGCCAAACCACAAGCACTGACATTCGCCTCACACATCATATAAGTGTGTGCATGCTTATCATCAACCTTAGGTTTGCCTGTATCAACGTCGGCCGCAATCAAATCTATCTTATGATTTAACAAGCCAAGTAAAGTAGCGAGCGATTCATCTTTGCGCTTAAGTCCAGCAAGATGACGGTTAATGGCACTATTGACCTTGACCAGCCTTTGTTCGGGCGTCTGAACCGACCCTGAGTCTAAATGCTCAACGTCAGTGTCGGTGACAAGCATCAAGCGTAAACCGATATGGTCATCAACCCGAAAATACCGACGACGCTCTGATGTTTTTTGAGACATAGCTACTCCGCAACTTAAGCTAGAAAATTTCCTCCGGCGACAAATCTAACATGTCTCGCAGCAAACTAGTATTCGCAGCATCAACCGCTTGTTCACTGGCTTGAATATCTTTGCGCATTGAGTCTGCGCTTTTCTCTTCAAGCACGATCTCTACGCGTCGATTTTTAGCTCGATGCTCAGTAGAGTCGTTTGCGACTAAAGGACGGCTATCTGCAAAGCCCGAGACCGAAACACGTCTTGGGTCTAAATCACCCGATTCCATGAGTCCGTGGGCAACGACTAAAGCGCGTTTTGCTGACAAATCCCAGTTTGATGGAAATTCTTTTGTTTTTATCGGCACATCATCCGTGTGCCCTTCTATTGAAATTC
>NZ_LWFH01000547.1:0-820 GCF_001635725.1 Oleiphilus sp. HI0066 | reverse complement strand
TGAGGCACGTGCACAAACTGGACAATCGATCGTTCAAGCAACCGTTACAGCTATTGATCGCCTAGCGAACGAAATAAAACTTTCTGTCGACCACATCCACAAGGTATCGGACGACAGTAAAGAAATTACGAATGCATTGGTCGAGATTAAAGCCATTGCAGAGCAAACCAATCTTCTCGCTTTGAATGCCGCGATCGAAGCTGCTCGAGCTGGAGAACAAGGACGCGGCTTTGCCGTGGTAGCTGACGAGGTACGAACCTTGTCACAGCGCACTCAAAAGTCGACCGAAGATATCGATTTAATGGTAGACAAACTCCACAAAGGTGTTGGTCTTGCTGTCAACTCAATGACCAAGAGCCACCAAACGACTGATGAAACGGTTTCACACAGCGCTGAAGTCAGCGCGGCCCTCGAACAAATCGTAAACAGCGTAGGAAGCATTGTTGCGATGAGCCAGCAAATTGCAGGCGCCGCCGAAGAGCAGTCAATGATGACCGAGCACATTCAAAACAGCGCTCAACAAATATCTCAACTTGGAGCTCAGTCTCAAACAAATGCTGACGAATCTCTGACAGCAAGTGATCAACTTATGTCTAGCACGCAGAACCTTGAAGCCTTAATCAACAACTTCAAAATTTAACGCACCACTCACTCTCTGGCGCACCTTTATGATAAGTTTATAAATCGTGCGTCAAACTATTTGTATGACGGCACCGTTTAATAACAATTACATTATGAATCGTCGCGGATTTTAGTAAACATGCTCGCTAAACAATTTCCATGGATCATCGCACTTTTATTACTAGCGGGTTCGGTCGCG
>NZ_LWFH01000546.1:0-621 GCF_001635725.1 Oleiphilus sp. HI0066 | reverse complement strand
GCACGATTATCGGCGCTTTGAATGCTAGAACGAAGTGCTATGACGCCAAAATACAAAAACAATAGTAAAAGCATCGATGTTAAACGCGCATCCCACACCCACCAAGTTCCCCATGTGGGCTTGCCCCAGACAGCACCTGTAAATAACGCAAGAAATGTCATGACGGCACCAATTGGCGCAGCGCAAGCGATGAAATAGTCGCTTATTTTCATTCGCCAAACGAGCCCGACAAGCGCAGCCGCAGCCATCATCATGTAGCACGACTGGGCTAAAATCGCAGTAGGAACATGGATGTATATAATTCTAAAGCTGTCACCCTGTTGGTAATCAGGCGGTGCAATAAACAACCCCCAAAAGCACGCTCCCAGCATAAGCGCACAACCAACCCCAAAGAGTGGTCCGTTGTAGCGTTCTGAGAAGTCGTACAACCACTTAGGAGATCCAAAGCGGTGGAACCATGTCCATTTCGTATTTGCCATTTACACTTTCACTTTTCTAAACATCGCATATGATCTTTAAACTCGCGCCCGCAGCAAACGGACAAAGGACGCAATAAAGCATGGTGATTGCACCAAGCATCGCAAAAGAACCAGAGATAGACGCCCCGTCGACTGATAATCC
>NZ_LWFH01000545.1:0-855 GCF_001635725.1 Oleiphilus sp. HI0066 | reverse complement strand
AACACAACAAACGCTCGATTTTCCACTTCGTGCACCGCAGCCCTATCTCGATAAAATCAAACCTAACTCACCCAATGACCCCTTGCTTTTGCAAGTTCTACCTCAGACTAGAGAATTCGAACAGGTTGATGGTTTTACAGCTGAACCCTTACTCGAACAAGATTACTCGCCCGTCCCTGGTTTAATTCATAAATATCAGTCTCGGGTTTTGCTCGTCTTAACGCAGGCTTGCGCCATACACTGTAGATACTGTTTTAGACGTAATTTCCCTTATTCAGAGCACCAGCAATCTCGCAAACAATGGGACAAGGCTCTGGCTTACATTCTGGAAAATAAGCAAATTAATGAGGTCATTCTAAGTGGTGGCGACCCACTAAGCTTGCCTGATAAATACCTATCCGATTTGTTACATCGTATTGATTCTATCGCGCACATAAAAAGGATACGTATTCATACGCGAATGCTCCCTAGCCTGCCGCAACGAATTAGCGATCCCTTTATCGAGATTCTCAAGACACTCAACAGCAATATTGTTTTTGTTGCGCATTGCAATCATGAGAATGAATTGGGTGACGACACGGCAATTGCATTTAGAAAACTCAAAGCCGTCGGCGTTACCTTACTCAACCAATCAGTATTGTTAAAAGACATAAATGATAACGCAGGCATCCTGCAAAATTTGTCAGAAAAGCTATTCGATCAAGGCGTATTGCCCTACTACCTTTTCACCCTCGACAAAGTAGATGGCGCAGCACATTTTGATTTGAGCCGAGAAAAAGCCAAAGAGATTTACAAGCAGTTATCCTCCTTGCTACCTGGGTTCCTACTTCCCAAACTCGCTGAAGAATGTCCGGG
>NZ_LWFH01000544.1:0-695 GCF_001635725.1 Oleiphilus sp. HI0066 | reverse complement strand
CGTTTTCGCGCTGGCTATGATTTTTTGTTATTGCGGGAGCATGCTCAAGAAATTCTCCCAGGCTTAGGTCGTTGGTGGACAAAATATCAAGCAGATAACCCGCTACCAACAAATCATAAACCTAGGTCTAATTCTAGAAAACCAGCGCCTCGTCGCAGAAATCGTCGTCCTCAAAAAAGATCCGACTAGTGAACGTTTTACTTACCCTAGGGAGCAATCTCGACAACCCCATTGCCCAAGTTCAGAAAGCGGTTGCAGCCCTTCAACAAGAATCAGATATAGAGGTGCTTGAACAGGCTTCACTTTATAGTAGTAGTCCTCGTGGTCCTCAAGACCAAGATGATTACGTAAATTCTGCTGTACTCATTGATACACCTTTAAACGCGATCGACCTCTTAAAGCTTACTCAGCGCATAGAGAATGCTTTTGGCAGAACTAAAACGAGAGTTTGGGGTGAACGCATTATCGATATTGATATTATATTCTTTGGGCAAGAAAACATTTCTATCGAAGATCCAGATCTACAGATTCCTCACAGAGAAGCCTTAGTTCGCGACTTTGTGCTTATCCCATGCTTAGAAATTGCGCCCCATTGGCGCTTACCCAATGGCGAAGCTTTAGCAGACTATGTCAATAAGTGTGAACATCATGATCTCGTTAAGATTGAAATAAATTTGGCTTGTTCTTAAGCCAAC
>NZ_LWFH01000543.1:0-788 GCF_001635725.1 Oleiphilus sp. HI0066 | reverse complement strand
TCGCGAATTCGTCGACTCGCAGCTGACTCAAATAAACGTATGTTCTCTGTATTCAGCAGCCTCAAGGTTTGGGTAATTTTAACTTCGGTGTCCGAGGTGACATGCTCTAACCTTACCAACGTATGCTTGTAATCGAGCAGAAAAGTATTCAGCGTTTCAATAGATGAGAATTTTTGCTCTTTGCACTTACTAAATAAAGCACGTCTGCAGTAGGTGAGCCATTCGTATTGATAGCTTCCTGTTAAGCGCTCGGGGTATAGAGACAGCTCCTTCAAATCCCGCTCAAGATCAACCATTGGATCTTGATCATGCAGCAGCACACGCAAATTTAGTAGTTCGACAAGAGAGATAGAGTTAAAGTCGAACACCTTGTCGATCAGAGGCAATATCTCTGTGTCCTTTATCTCACTCATGCTTTCTGTTTACGCACCCAGTAGACATGTTTAATCAATGCACGATCTGCTTGCAGTGCTTCTAGCGAACTCAGTTGTTTTGCTAGCGTCATCTCGTCATACAGTGTATGAATAGCCTTATGACAAGCTCGGCATATGAAAATTCCGCTTTGTAATTGTTCCTTCAAGAAATGTTTACGATAGTGTTTTCTGCGATGTACTTTCTTCGGAATAAGGTGATGAAAAGTCAGTGGAACGACACGATCGCAGAGCATACAACCACCAGATCTATCTGAATTTTTCATCGATAAAATGCCCCTAAATTCGTTTTGCGATAGACACAGCCACTGCTGAACCCCGCGCTACCATAGCGAGCCAAATTTGACATAGGCGACT
>NZ_LWFH01000542.1:0-753 GCF_001635725.1 Oleiphilus sp. HI0066 | reverse complement strand
GCCGCGGCCAACTTTCTTCCCACAAAACTCGAACTCTGGAGGCATCTTGGTCGTAAAATTAACGGTCCCGCTGGCATTCACTGGACTACTAAACACTACAATTAGCAACGGAAGGATGAATAAGTATTTTAATGGCATCGGTATATTCTCTTTTTATTCGTGACGGTCACCGCGGAGCTATTGTCCGATAAAAACAGAAATACGAATATGTCGCGAATCACGATTAGGAATGTTGAACGGATTTCTGCAAAAAACGGGCGCTACATAAAGCGAACGCTTTACTGTAGACCCATCGCTTTTTTAGCAATTTGGGCTTTTATAAAAGTATGACGATTCATTGCATCCACGCCGAGATTTCTGATCAAACGTACTATAGGGTCTGTCGCACCAAACAATCTTTTAAACCCTTCCATACCCAGCATCATTGAAAAGTTTTCGCTCTTACGCGCTCGCTCATAGCGTTTCAATAATATGGGACTTGAAAGCTCATACCCCTTTTTCTTGGCATCTTCTGCAATACTGATCAGTGCCTGCACATCATCCAAGCCGAGGTTCAAGCCTTGGCCAGCTAAAGGATGAATACTATGCGCAGCATCACCCATCAAAATGGCTTGATCCGCAACATAGCTATTTGCATGACGTTGGCGTAGAGGAAATTTAAATCGCTTCGATACTGACTTAACCGCGCCTAGCTCACCTTCTATTTGTGCGGCCAACTGACGTTTAAACTCGACTTCAGGCAATGAAAAAATA
>NZ_LWFH01000541.1:0-963 GCF_001635725.1 Oleiphilus sp. HI0066 | reverse complement strand
TTTGGAACATGTTCAGGCGCTGTTTCCTCCCTCCCTTGTGATTCCTGAAGGTGGTGAAGGGGTTGATGGGGTAAAGGGTGTGGCGTCCCTATTTCAAACGCTTGATCTAGATCGATACGATCTAATTTTAACGCCGGTTGGTTCGGGTACAACGTTAGCGGGCCTGCATAATGGAGTGGGTGACTCTGCAAGGGTTGTAGGTGTGTCAGCATTGAAGGGGGCAGAGGATCTGTCGCAACGGGCTGCCAAATACATTCCAGGTAAGAGTCCCGAGCAGGTTGAAATTTGGCATGATTATCACCATGGTGGCTTTGCTAAAATGTCGCCGCTTTTAAGAAACTTCATTTCTAGTGTTCAATCAGAATACGGCCTGATGTTAGATCCGGTATATACCAGCAAAGCGCTATATGCTTTAGTGCATCAGTTTGCGCATCATAAGTTGGGTGAGTCAGTAAATGCTATGTTGCTTCATACTGGTGGGCTTCAAGGTTGGAGAGGGTTTCGATCTTCCTGAATTTGTTCGTAGCCTTTGTTTAACCATGTGCCGTGCACCACGAATAAAAGCTTGGCTTGTTTTGATTTTTTGTCAGTAGCTAAAACTAAAATAGCCCGCCCTTCTTTCTCTACATCTTGCTCTATTGATTCTTGCAGCTCTGATAAGTTGAGCGCGTCGTTTTGCTCTACCTGAATGTCGAGCCATTGCTTCTTTTTTAAGACAAAAAATGTGTCAGCCCAAGGATGTAATGCATACCAATCCTGAAACTCTGATACATGAACCCATACGCTATGCTGGTAGGCGTCTTCGTTTACATCTTCAAGGCTCATTTGATCTCTTAATACAGAGTTGAATGGTAGAAATAACCTGCCGCGAATAATACATTCCGTGGAAAACGGCGGTGCACCAAAGTGCTCTAGGCTAGAGAATGTTTCTTGGTGTTCGCTGAGTCTCAGTTGGTGTTCATT
>NZ_LWFH01000540.1:0-1510 GCF_001635725.1 Oleiphilus sp. HI0066 | reverse complement strand
AAGCTGGAATCAAGACCGCGCATTATGTCAGTCCGTCGGTATGGGCATGGCGTCAGAAGCGTGTTGTTAAGATTGCCCGCGCGGTTGATTTGATGTTGACCCTATTTCCGTTTGAAGCNAAGTTTTATAAATCGCACAATGTTTCTGTTCGGTTTGTCGGACACCCTCTCGCCGATTTGATACCCCTTAAGCCTAATCGAGAAGCAGCACGAAAGGCTTTAAGTCTCCAAAATATGGACTCCATGGTAGCCATATTGCCGGGAAGTCGTTCGGGCGAGGTAAGCCGTATCGCTCGCTCCTTCTTTGAAGCTGCAGAATTAATCAGAAAAGAGAATCCATCGACAACGTTTGTTGTTCCTTGTGTTAATCAAGATCGTTTCGACCAAGTTGAAGAGATATTAAAAGAATTCCCGGATCTCAACGTTTCGTTAGTACTTGGGCGTTCACGCGAGGTGATGGCAGCTTCCAATTTGGTTTTGCTAGCATCTGGAACTGCTACGCTTGAGTGTATGTTGATGAAACGGCCAATGGTTGTATCGTATCGTTTGAACAAGCTTACGTACTGGGTGATGCAGAGGTTAATTAAGACGCCATTTGTCGCTTTGCCAAACTTATTAGCGAATAAGCTACTAGTGCCAGAGTTGTTACAAGACGACGCAACGCCGGTTAATATATCTAAGGCTGCTTTAGAGCGCCTTTCTGATGAGGGTCAGAACGAAGTCGCTGCTACTTTCACTTCTCTACATGAAAGCCTGCAACGTAACGCTAGTTCCGAAGCTGCTCAAGCTGTTTTGGATTTGGTTCGCCGTTAATGGAATGCTTCTTCCGTGATGATTTTCAGTACGCTAAGGGCTATTCTGGGCAGTTATTAGCTGGAGTTGATGAGGTTGGCCGAGGGCCGCTTGTTGGTTCTGTGGTTGCTGCAGCCGTAATTCTTGATCCTGACCAAGAAATCGAAGGTTTAGCAGACTCTAAAAAACTGTCTGAAAAAAAACGCACGAAACTTGCTGACGAAATTAAGAGTAAAGCGCTTGCGTGGTCTATCGCTGAAGCAAGCCCAGCGGAGATCGATGAGCTAAACATTCTCCACGCCTCCATGTTAGCGATGGAGCGTGCGGTTAACTCTCTTAGCGTTCGTCCCGAGCATTTGCTTGTCGATGGAAATCGTGTTCCAAAGGGTCTCAATTGCTCAGCAAGTCCTTTAATAAAGGGGGATGCATTGGCGAAGTGTATTAGCGCCGCTTCTATTCTCGCCAAGGTATGGCGCGACGCTGATATGGTTCGTCTGGATGCTTGCTATCCTCAGTATGGATTCGCGAAGCATAAAGGCTATCCCACAAAGGCGCATTTTCTTGCGCTTGATCAACATGGTGTTTGTCCAGAGCATCGAAAGTCTTTTGCTCCCGTTGCAAAGTTGTTGCACAAAACTACTAGTTAGCAGGTTCTGCGTGACTTAGCACTTATATTGGATTTGCAGTAATTCACAAAACGCAAATTGGTCAAAAATATG
>NZ_LWFH01000539.1:0-1178 GCF_001635725.1 Oleiphilus sp. HI0066 | reverse complement strand
CGACTGCTGATGAAGAAAGCTCAATGGCGGGAGCGCGACTGATCGCTCAACAAGGTAAACTTCAAGCCCGAGCGGCAGTTATTGGGGAGCCAACAAGTATTCGACCTATTCGAATGCATAAAGGTATTCTCATGGAGGCGGTCGAATTTAGAGGTTGTTCTGGGCATTCTTCGAATCCAGACTTGGGGAATAGTGCCGTCAATGCAGTTCACGGATTTTTAGGAGAGCTTTTCGCATTTCGTTCGCGTTTGCAGGCAAACTATCAGAATGCGAATTTTGAAGTTTCGGGACCTACATTAAATGTCGGTGCAATACATGGGGGAGATAGCCCTAATCGGATTTGTGGACACTGTCAGATGAATTTTGATATCAGACCGCTTCCTGGGATGTCCGTTTCTTCACTTCATGCTGAGATAGATGCGTTAGTGAAACAGACAGGCTACAAATACAAGATCGATGTAAAACATCGCCATATGGTAGAGCCAGTTCCAGCCTTTGAAACGTCACGTGATGCGGAGCTAGTTAAAGCTTGTGAACGCTTAACTGGAGTTCCAGCAGAGGCGGTAGCTTTTGCAACGGAAGCCCCCTTCTTGAGTGGTATGGGAATGGAGACAGTTGTAATGGGCGCTGGATCAATTGATCAAGCTCATCAACCCAATGAGTTTCTTGCCGAGCAACAAGTTGGAGAAATGGCTAAGGTCCTTTCGTCGCTGATCAATAGTTATTGTATCGCGCAGCCTTAGTACGAGAGATAATAAAACATGCAAGATTGGATTAACTGGTTTCGTCACGCTTCACCTTATATCAATCAACACCGAAATCGCAGCATGGTTTTCGGCGTTTGTGGTGAGGCGATTGAGCATAAGAATTTTATTAACATCGTTCATGATATTGCTTTGCTATGTAGCCTAGGTATTCGTGTGGTGCTGGTCTTAGGAGCACGTCCTCAGATCGACAGAAATTTAATGTCGCGTGGTTTGAGTTCTGTTGTTGAGGAAAACCTTAGAGTTACGAGTAAGGAAGCACTTCCTAGCGTGCTCGAAGCATATGGCAAGGTAAGAAGTGAAGTAGAAGCCTTACTTTCTATTGGATTGGTCAACTCACCAATGCATGGCTCTTCGATTAAAGTGGTGAGTGGTAATTTCATTTCGGCGAAGCCTATGGGGGTCTTAAACGGC
>NZ_LWFH01000538.1:0-1133 GCF_001635725.1 Oleiphilus sp. HI0066 | reverse complement strand
CTGACCACAACTTGTCGCCACACCCAGTTCATTGCGCACCTGACGAAAAGAGGTTTTGCCTTCATCCATCAAAGAATGAATATCTCTGTCAGAAACACCTTTACACAAACAAACTAACATTATTTTCGCTCACTTAAACAACGGAGCAAATGATAGTCGCAATACGAATCATTATCAACAACATTCACCAATTATTTTTGTTGTCGTTTTGTGGTTTGAAGCGTCTACACCCACACATAAAACTAAGATAGACTATGTGCCCATTTTTGCACCGCACTATAGATAAGCGGTGTTGCGTATTCCATTGATTTAAGAAGAAGCATGCAAGAACAATACTCTCCGAAAGAAATAGAACAGAATGCACGAGATTTTTGGGAAGCGAACAATAGCTTTGCCGTAACCGAGGACTCGTCTAAAGAAAAGTACTACTGCCTTTCCATGTTCCCATACCCTAGCGGCAAGCTGCACATGGGGCACGTACGCAATTATACGATTGGAGATGTTGTTTCTCGTTACCAGCGCATGCTGGGTAAAAACGTTATGCAACCAATGGGTTGGGATGCTTTTGGACTTCCAGCAGAAAACGCTGCAATCAAAAACGGCGTCGCTCCAGCTAAATGGACATACGAAAACATTGATTACATGAAAAGTCAGCTTAAGCAATTAGGCTTTGGTTATGACTGGGATCGAGAATTAGCGACCTGCCGCCCTGAATACTACAAGTGGGAACAATGGTTCTTCACTAAGCTATATGAGCGCGGCTTAGTGTACAAAAAGAACGCAACTGTTAACTGGGACCCTGTTGACCAAACTGTTCTTGCAAACGAGCAAGTTGTCGATGGCCGTGGCTGGCGTTCTGGCGCAATTGTCGAGCGCAAAGAAATCCCACAGTGGTTTATCAAAATCACCGATTATGCAGAAGAACTACTTAACGACTTAGATCAGCTTGATGAATGGCCTGAGCAAGTTAAAACGATGCAGCGCAACTGGATTGGCCGATCAGAAGGTCTTGAATTCAGCTTTGGCATCAAAGACTCAGACGAAACGCTAAGCGTTTATACCACACGACCAGATACTCTGATGGGTGTAACGTATGTAGCGGTAGCCGCTCAACACCCACTTGCTACACGTGG
>NZ_LWFH01000537.1:0-1007 GCF_001635725.1 Oleiphilus sp. HI0066 | reverse complement strand
GATATCGGCTGGGGAAGCCAAATCCGTTCTTATGTACTAGATTCTTCTCGTATTAAAGATTTACGTAGCAATGTC
Organism: Oleiphilus sp. HI0066; assembly: GCF_001635725.1. Lineage (NCBI taxonomy): Bacteria > Pseudomonadati > Pseudomonadota > Gammaproteobacteria > Oceanospirillales > Oleiphilaceae > Oleiphilus > Oleiphilus sp. HI0066. The sequence continues at coordinate 932 of NZ_LWFH01000537.1, read as the reverse complement.
GAAACTAGCAACTGCAATGCAGTGTTAGATGGCGATTTAGATCAGTTTATTGAAGCTAGCCTCAAGCTAGGATTGTAATTNTATTCGGAACCAAACATGTCGAACGATGTAAAGTCAGAGCAAAGCCTATCTATTGAAGATGAAAACAAGTTGATCGCAGAGCGAAAAGCGAAACTTGAGCAGTTGCGTGAAGGTAGTAAATCGAACGGTCACCCCAATGACCACCGTCGTGAGAACTTAGCGGGTGATTTGCAAGCGCAGTATGGTGATAAGAGTAAAGAAGAGCTTGTTGAGTTAGCTATCCCTGTTGCTGTTGCCGGGCGCGTTATGCGTCGTGGTGGCCCGTTTGTAGGCATTCAAGACGTATCTGGCTCAATCCAGAGTTATGTGGGCAAGCCTATCCAGAAAGAATCGAAAGATTGGGCCAACCTAGATCTTGGCGATATTGTTGGAGCAACCGGCACGCTGAGTAAATCAGGTAAGGGTGACTTATATGTTGAAGTTACTGATGTCGCTAACTTCCGTATTTTGACGAAATCTTTGNGTCCTCTGCCTGATAAATATCATGGCTTAGCGGATCAAGAAACAAAGTATCGTCAGCGTTATGTTGATTTGATTGCTAACGAAGATACGCGCAACACCTTCATGATTCGTTCGAAGATCGTGAGTGCTATTCGCAATTACTTAGCTGAAAAAGACTTCATGGAAGTTGAAACACCAATGCTTCAGGTGATTCCAGGTGGTGCGACGGCTAAGCCATTTGAAACGCACCACAATGCTTTAGATATCGACATGTTTTTGCGTATCGCGCCAGAGCTATATTTGAAGCGTTTAGTTGTTGGCGGTTTTGATCGTGTGTTTGAAATTAACCGTAATTTCCGTAATGAGGGGCTGTCAACGCGACATAATCCTGAGTTCACAATGATCGAATT
>NZ_LWFH01000536.1:0-666 GCF_001635725.1 Oleiphilus sp. HI0066 | reverse complement strand
CCGTAGGTATGTCGTTACTTGGTCGAGTGCTCGATGGCTGTGGTAACCCTATTGATGGTAAAGGCGATTTGCTTGCCGAGAGCTATGTACCTGCTTCAGCAGATATTATTAACCCTCTAGCGCGGGCGCCAATTCGCGCGCCTTTAGATGTCGGTATAAAAGCGATCAACGCCTTGCTTTCGGTTGGCGTTGGACAACGACTCGGTTTGTTTGCCGGTAGTGGTGTTGGCAAGAGTATGTTGCTTGGAATGATGACGCGTTTTACCAACGCCGATGTTGTAGTGGTCGGGTTGATTGGTGAACGGGGACGTGAGGTAAAAGAGTTCATCGAGGATATTCTTGGCGAAGAAGGCTTAAGCCGTTCTGTTGTGGTTGCATCGCCCGCGGATGATTCGCCGCTCATGCGAATGCGAGCATCAACGTTATGTACGCGCATTGCTGAATACTATAGAGATAAAGGCCAGCGTGTGTTGCTATTAATGGATTCTCTTACTCGTTATGCCCAAGCACAACGAGAGATTGCCTTGTCCGTTGGCGAACCTCCCGCTACCAAAGGCTATCCACCTTCTGTTTTTGCAAAAATTCCGCAACTTGTTGAACGCGCAGGTAACGGCGTTGAAGGAGGCGGTTCAATTACTGCTTTTTATACTGTGTTAACAGAAGGCG
>NZ_LWFH01000535.1:0-1145 GCF_001635725.1 Oleiphilus sp. HI0066 | reverse complement strand
GTATTGCTTCTGCTTCCCTAGCAGCAATTTTAGAAGCTCGTGGACTAAAAGTCACAATGCTGAAGCTGGATCCATATATTAACGTTGACCCAGGGACGATGAGTCCCTTTCAGCATGGCGAAGTATTCGTTACTGAAGACGGAGCAGAGACTGACTTAGATCTTGGTCATTATGAGCGTTACATCCGCACTAAAATGACTAAGCGCAACAACTTTACGAGTGGACGTGTCTATGAAGATGTCATTCGTAAAGAGCGTCGTGGTGATTACTTGGGCGGAACTGTTCAGGTAATTCCGCACATTACGGATGAAATTAAACGTCGTGTTGTTGAAGGTGCAAGCGGTTACGATGTTGCGCTTGTCGAAATTGGCGGAACCGTAGGTGATATAGAATCCCAGCCTTTCCTTGAAGCTGTGCGTCAGTTAAAGATTGAAGTTGGTTCTAATCGCGCGATGTTTATGCATTTGACCTTAGTGCCTTATATCGCGACTGCGGGAGAAACTAAGACAAAACCGACGCAGCACTCTGTAAAAGAAATGCGTTCTATCGGTATTCAACCCGATATTCTGGTATGTCGTTCTGATCATGAAATTGATGCATCATCTCGCCGCAAAATTGCTTTGTTCACGAATGTTGAAGAGCGCGCGGTTATTCCTTTGCGAGACGCAAGCAGCATCTATCTCATTCCGAGAATGCTGCACGAACAAGGTTTAGATAACATTATTTGCGAGCGCTTTAATATTGATGCTGCTCCTGCTGATTTAAGTGAGTGGGATGGTGTTGTTGAAGCAGAAGCGAACCCAGAGCAAGAAGTTACGATTGCGATGGTCGGTAAGTACATGGAGCTTTTGGATGCTTATAAGTCTTTGATTGAGGCGCTCAAGCATGCAGGCTTACGTAATCGCACGAAGGTTAATATTCGCTACGTAGACTCTGAAACTATTATCGATAACGGAACTGGGCAGATCGAAGATGTCGATGCGATTCTGGTGCCGGGTGGTTTCGGAAATCGTGGTGTAGAAGGAAAGATCCAAACGGTTAAATATGCNCGTGAAAATAAGGTGCCTTATTTAGGTATCTGCTTGGGTATGCAAGTGGCAGTTATTGAATATGCGCGCCATGTTGCAGGTTTAGAAGGCGCAAAC
>NZ_LWFH01000534.1:0-740 GCF_001635725.1 Oleiphilus sp. HI0066 | reverse complement strand
TCCCATGGGTTGTAGCGAGGCGAATAATGTTTCGTATCGACGTTTTCTCCGAGTTCTTTTTTGACATTTTTCATTAGGAGCTTTCGCATAAAATTCGGCCATTTCATACTGACAGCGTACAGTGCTCTTTGAATCAAGATGTTTCGCTTACGAGTGATCAAATATGCCCAAGAGTCAGGCATAATTTTGGTCATAAAGCGCGCGATTTTGTCTGTGTCAGGTAATGACATAATGTAGGTAGGAGAGCGTTGGAGCATCGTAACGTGCGCTGCTGTATCGGCCATGGATGGAACGATTGTGATCGCAGTTGCTTCACTACCAATGACAACTACTTTCTTACCGCTGTAGTCATAGTTCTCAGGCCAGTGTTGAGGATGAAGAACTTCGCCTTTGAATCTATCTTCGTCTAAGAACTTGGGTTTATAACCTTGATCATAGTCGTAATATCCCGTGCAATTTAAAAGGAATTGGCACGTGAAGTTCTCCGTTTTTTGAGTTTGCTCATTAAGAGCGGAGAGTTCCCATTTTTGAAGTGTTGAAGACCAGTTGGCACTGATTATCTTGAGGCCGAACTTTACCTTCTCGGCGATGCCGAATTCTTGCGCTGTATCGTTTACATAGTTTCTTATGTCTGGACCTTTAGCTAACACAGTGTCAGAGAACCAAGGTTTGAATTGGTAGCCAAAACTAGTCATGTCTGAATCTGATCGAATGCCAGGGTATTTAAATAAGTCCCAAGT
>NZ_LWFH01000533.1:0-1016 GCF_001635725.1 Oleiphilus sp. HI0066 | reverse complement strand
TAATGGCAATTTGGAAAACGAACGAACTCTATATACGCCAAACTCATATGAAAACTTAGCCACGCCCTTATGGAAAGACGCTAATACAATCTTATTGACGCGAAAGCCACCATCACAGCCATGGCAGCTAGTTGAATATAGTTTGAATGGCCAGTCTTTAAACATCGTATTGAGCGAAGCGAACACCAATATATTTGAAATCTACGCCGGCCCTACCTCACAAAACGTCATACTGAGCAGCGATAAAAATGGATTTATAGAGTTATGGTCATATCATCTAGAACAACAGTCACTGAACCCTTTGACGATCAGTATTGGGGGCGCGAGTTCGGGATCATATAGCGCTCAAACTGGACAGCTCGCCTATCGCTATTACAGCGACAAGGGATGGGACATCGTATCAACCGACTATAAAGAATTATCTCCTGTCATTAATGCGGAAAAGAGCGCGGAGAGAAATGCGGAGAAAACCGCGGAAAGTAACCCAGAAAACAACGCCATGCCAGGTACAGTTCAATCACCTCATTCATACAAGGGCTTAGAATTAGATACAAGCTCGCATCAAGATCGTGAACATAAACCCCTCTTACAACACGACTACAATCCGCTTGAAAGTATTGCACCCCAGTCTTGGTTTTTTGGTTTCACTAGCGACAACACCAACACCACAGCCTCAATCATTCTTAACGGGCGCGATGTCTTAAATTTTCATAACTGGGGGCTTATCGCGGGTAGAGATTTCGACAACGACTTAAATGTCTTTTCTGGCGCTTATACCTTATACAACCATCTCACTGCATTGTACTCACGTGCATACGATTACACCGAAGGCAGCGCCTCGGGGCCCCCAGCCTTCGTAGACAAAGCGCGCCTCATAGAAGACCAAGAAGACAGCGCGTTACTGGCGCATAAAACATGGCGTTTTGATTTTTCCCAATTGACCCTTACTGGAGGTGTAAACAATTATCAGCGCACCCTCGAGGATCAGTTCACCAACACCCAGCAATCAATCCACG
>NZ_LWFH01000532.1:0-763 GCF_001635725.1 Oleiphilus sp. HI0066 | reverse complement strand
GATACCAATCGCTTAGCATCAAACACCAACCAATCTTTACCATCTCTATTGAATGCACCATCCACAAAGGCAACGATATTTTTCGACAATGGTTCTGAAGTGGTATTTTTCAATCCTTCTTGTTCGAAGTGTTGCATGCCCTGAACGTGGTCGACCAATAAACCACTGAGCATGTCGTTATGTTCCACAACAAGAATTCTTTTATCTCGAGATCTAATCCGTTCGCTTGGTACGCCAAAAAAACGAGACAAATCAATGATAGGAATGAGGCGGCCTCGAATATTGGAAACACCCAACACCCAAGCTTTTACTCCAGGAATAACGGTATATTTTGGAACATGTAATAGCTCGGACACGGACCCCATGCCGGCTATGAATTGATAACCCGCTAGCGAAAATCCGATACCACTAAAATATTCACGAACTTCTTCTTGGGCAGGCAAGCCTACAGAAAACTGCGCACTTTTCTTCGCTATATCTCGTAAAGCATCAAACGAGTGCGCGACTTCACTACTCATACTATTTAATCAAGTAACTCGTTAATGGTAGCGATGAGGTCATTTTCGCTAACTGGCTTAACTAAGTATCCTTTCGCACCTTGGCGCGTACCCCAAACTCGATCAGTCTCTTGATCTTTGGTAGTAACAATCACTACTGGAATGTCAGCGGTCTCAGGTGTTCTCGTTAATTGACGAGTTGCTTGGAAACCGTTTAACCCAGGCATTACAACATCCATCAAAATAAGATCAGGACGTTCCTGACG
>NZ_LWFH01000531.1:0-1455 GCF_001635725.1 Oleiphilus sp. HI0066 | reverse complement strand
CATGGAGCCTGACGAATCATGGTCTATCACGCGGCCTTGACGCTCAGAGCTGGTGGTTAACAGCATCTCTTGAATGATATCTGGCAAAGTTTTCGCTTCAGACTCGACTGCGCCGGTTAGCGGGTAGCAGCCTAGCGTTCTAAATCGCACTGATTTCATCTCAGGGACTTCACCTTCTTTTAAGGGCATACGCTCATCGTCGACCATGATCAGTGTGCCGTCACGTTCAACGACAGGGCGCTTCTCTGAGAAGTAGAGTGGCACGATATCGATGTCTTCTAGGTGGATGTATTGCCAAATATCGAGCTCAGTCCAGTTTGAAAGTGGGAAAACACGAATGCTTTCGCCTTTATTAATTTTGCCGTTGTAGATATTCCAAAGTTCAGGACGCTGGTTCTTTGGATCCCACTGGTGGTTCTCGTCACGGAATGAATAGATACGTTCTTTTGCACGTGACTTCTCTTCATCACGACGCGCGCCACCGAATGCTGCATCAAACTTGTACTTATTAAGTGCTTGTTTGAGTGCTTGCGTCTTCATAATGTCGGTATGCTTCGCACTACCAACCGAGAAGGGACTAACGCCAGCTTTCACGCCTTCTTCATTTGTGTGGACGATTAAATCAAAGCCATACTTCTTGGCGACAACTTCATCGCGGAACTCGATCATTTCACGGAATTTCCACGTCGTGTCGACGTGTAATAGCGGAAATGGTGGTTTACCCGGAGCGAATGCTTTACGTGCTAGGTGAAGCATAACTGCTGAATCTTTACCGATAGAGTAAAGCATTACAGGGTTATCAAACTCGGCAGCAACTTCTCGAATAATGTGAATGCTTTCAGCTTCGAGTTGTTTAAGGTGCGTCATCTTATGGTCAGACATAGTTCCTCGATATCTTACAGTCGACTAATTATTAGGGCGCAACTATACCAGAAGCGTTTATTACCAAAAAAGCTTTATAGCCATATCTTTATTATCTTTTTGGAATATAGATATATGCTTTCGCTAATTTGTCACACATATTCGTCAAGAGGCGGTAGTCTGAGTATAATTCGCGGCTTAGCATTTTTTGCTTCAGCTCGTGTTTGAGTTGTAGCTTTTATTATCGGGTAAAAAATGAACGTAACAGAATACATGTCAGCACTGGGTCAGTCGGCCCGCAAAGCAGCCGCAGAGATGGCTGCTGTGAGTACATCGCAGAAGAATCAAGCCTTGTTGGCGACTGCTGAAATTCTTGATCAACGCCGCGAAGAATTGGCGGCCGCAAATGCACAGGATCTTGAAAATGGTCGTAATAATGGGCTTGAACCTGCCATGCTTGATCGACTTGAGCTGACGCCTGCGCGTATCGACACGATGATTGAGGGGCTGAAACAAGTTGCGGCCTTACCTGACCCTATCGGCGTGATTAACGATCTTAAGTATATGCCGTCTGGTATTCAGGTAGGTAAGATG
>NZ_LWFH01000530.1:0-951 GCF_001635725.1 Oleiphilus sp. HI0066 | reverse complement strand
TGCACAACGTCAGAGAGATTGATGTTGCTGGTCGACGGGGTGGTGAAGAATTTATCATCATTTCAAGCAACACCAATCAAGACAATATCCGGGTTATTGCAAACAAACTCTTATCCGAGGTAAGAAAAAATGATTTCGGTTTACCCGAAAAAGTGACTATAAGTATTGGAGGAACGATTGGTCAGCATGATGACACTGAGTTGAGCATCATCAATAAGGCTGACCAAGCTTTGTATGAGTCAAAATACTGCGGAAAAAATACTGCGTCGTTTGAATTTACTAAGCCGCGCTAGCGATGCGAAGTATCTCTCGATACCCTCCCGTATCAACACAGGATTCTGGTTTGTCTTGATAAAAGCCACGCTCTTTCAAAACATGATGCAAGCGAGGTAAGTTGTAACTCGGCACGCTCGGCAAGAAATGATGCTCACAGTGGAAGTTCACAAAGTTAGGTGCAAAGAAAGCACGTTCCCACAAAGAAACAATTGTTGTACGCGTCGTATCACGAACATCGTCAGAGGCCAGTGCAGGCATGGCACCATGTTCTGCGATCTGACGGACACGAATAACAAACGGATAAAAGAAGATATAACCAACCCACCACATAAGATACAAAGCTGGATGGCCTAAAGCCGTAAACACAGCAATCCAGGAACCATGCAGCACAATTGCGTCGCGAAAATTGCGCAAAGCAACACCATCGCCTTTTTGAACGCTATCTTGATTGACCCCTAATGAAACGGCATTACCAGCACGATTAGGCATGACATAAAACAACACACCATAGAGCATTTTTAGTCCAGAAAAACCCGTAAAATCGCGCAATATTTTGCGACGTAAGCTACTCCCAGTTACTGGGTATTGTTTGATATTACCGACGTCTGGGTCGTCATCCGTACCCGTTTTGGAGTGGTGAATAAGATGGTAAGTGCGGTAAAACTCTAGGGGTAC
>NZ_LWFH01000529.1:0-892 GCF_001635725.1 Oleiphilus sp. HI0066 | reverse complement strand
TCAACAAGAATCACGTCCATTTTATTCGAGACTAAATCTCGAAGTTCAGGTTTGGCGATAATGGTTTTGACTGGCGTGTAAAGCATATCAGCATAGCTAATGCGCGAATGGTCATTACGCCATTGCTCAAAGCGTTCAAACAGGCTCGGTAAAAAACCAAATTTATTCTCTAAACCGGAGTGTTTGAAAAAACTATGAGGGTCATCAAGCTGGCTTTTACATTGATCAATAAAGCTTGCTGCAACATCAAGATATTCTTTTTTATAACGCTTGAACTCATTTTGTTGTTCGGGGCTAAGAACCTGCGGAACGAGTTGTAGTAAGTGAAATTGAATTTCGCGCTCACTCAGAATATTGCCTTGATATGGAGCTAAGACACCGATCTCAATAAAGCGTTTGTATAAGCGAAACCCCATCGCATGAAACGTGCGTACTTCTGGAATACTTTGGCCTTCACCTCGCACTGATTGCAGCTTTTTCTGAAAATCGAGTTGCGCGCTTTTATTGAACATAAGCACAAGTAAGCGTCGTGGGTCGTAGCCATCAGCAAGTAATTTATTGATTCGATGTGCAAGTGTTGTGGTTTTTCCGCTACCGGCAACAGCACGAATCACATAATGCGCAACGGGAGCATCGACAATAATGCGTTGTTCAGGTGTTAGAGATATCTCGGGCATGCAGTGCTTATCGTGTTACGCGGTATGTCGGATTACTTGAGTTTTGGTATCAGAGTCAACAAACTATGAACTTTACTAACAGGATATAAGTGTCAGCGGATGATGCGTGCAATCATACTATTAAGTTTACTGATCTGGGTAGGCGGATGTGCCTCAAAAAATGCGGTTCCAAACGATTTCCAAATCAATACATCAACGCAGTCGATTAAAGAGCC
>NZ_LWFH01000528.1:0-885 GCF_001635725.1 Oleiphilus sp. HI0066 | reverse complement strand
AAACATTCAAAGTTACCGATCAACTGTCAGGGAGAACGCTCGGCATTCGCTCAGACATTACTACGCAAGCCGCTCGTATCGATGCGCACGTATTGAAAAACCATGACATTTCTCGTTTATGTTATGTCGATAGCGTGTTGCATACGCGTCCAGAACATACGATGACCAATCGAAGCCCAATGCAAATTGGATGCGAGCTTTTTGGGTCTGACAATGAAGCAGCAGACTTAGAAGTGATGTCTTTGATGCTAGAGACATTGACTATTGCAGAAGTCTCAAAGGTTCATGTGGACTTGGCGCACGTTGGTATATATCGTGGCTTGATGACTTCAGCTGAGCTCCCGAGAGAACTAGAAGATCGAATTTTCAGCGCATTGAATCGCAAGTCAATTCCCGAGCTTGATACGCTAGCCGCTGAACATAAGTTGCCGGTTATCGATATTATTCGCGAAATCGCTCTGCTTAGCGGCAGTATTGATGCCTTGTCGGAAGTGCGAAAAAGCATATCCCAGTACTCTGAATTAGCTAGTAACGAAACTTTAGATGCCGTTGATGCTTTGATGCGTTTTGCTGAGTTGGTTGGCGAGCGTTTCCCAGAAATTGAACTAGGCTATGATTTCTGCGAGTTACGAGGCTATGACTATCATACTGGCGTGATGTTCAGCGCATATACACCAAGCTTTGGATATGCATTGGCTAAAGGTGGACGATATGACTCCATCGGCGCTGAATTTGGTGAATCTCGCCCAGCAACCGGTTTTAGTGCAGACTTAAAAACGCTCGTGCGTTTGCAGTCTCGTATTAGCACAATGAATTCAGGGGCGATTTTAGCTCCATACGGCACAGATAAAGCGTTGCTAGAGCGGATCGCTGATTTGCGACAGA
>NZ_LWFH01000527.1:0-747 GCF_001635725.1 Oleiphilus sp. HI0066 | reverse complement strand
TTTGCTGCGCTTCTTTTATTGATGCTGGGCTTTCCCGTTGCGTTTACATTTGCAGGCGTCGCACTTGTTTTTGGAGTGATTGCTGAAGGCTTTGATTTGTTTGCTTTCATGCCTTATCGCATTCAAAGCATTATGGAAAACACCATATTAATGGCGATACCGCTGTTTATTTTTATGGGCGTGGTGCTACAGAAAACCAAGTTAGCGGAACAATTACTGGTTTCTATGTCGCAGTTGTTTGGTCGTATGAGTGGTGGTATAGCGATTAGTACAATCTTAGTCGGTGCGCTCTTAGCTGCATCTACTGGTGTTGTCGGAGCGAGTGTGGTCGCGATGGGTTTGATATCGCTGCCAGCGATGTTGAAGTACAACTATGATAAGCAATTAGCGTGCGGCACCATCTGTGCATCGGGCACCTTGGGACAAATTATCCCTCCTTCAATCATCTTGATCATATTAGGCGATGTATTGGGCTTGCCGGTTGGGGATTTGTTCCAGGCGGCCGTTGCTCCAGGTTTGTTATTGATTGCTTTGTATATTGGTTACATTCTTTTTGTCACGCTTAGAAATCCAGAAAAAGCGCCTCCAATGCCACCAACTGAGGCCGTTGGCTTTGAGGCGATTAAAGACGCCTTGTTTTCCATTATTCCTCCGCTTCTGCTAATTGCATTGGTGCTAGGTTCTATTTTTGCGGGCATTGCGACGCCAACCGAGAGTTCTGCTTTGGGCGGTATCGGTGCGCTTGTC
>NZ_LWFH01000526.1:0-1310 GCF_001635725.1 Oleiphilus sp. HI0066 | reverse complement strand
TAAAGTTCGCATAAATGTAGAAGAACGACTTGCCTCTGCTAATCCCAATATTGCTTTCGTAATCGGCACACCCGCTGCAAGCAAGGCATACATTTGGCGCGAAAACATAATTAAGATTTCACTCGACACCTTTTTTCTTGAAGGTAAAGCGAGCTCTTTGCGACGCGTCTCGAGCACCTCAATCGAGACCGGTAGCAGATCTCTTTGCTTCATCGCGCGCGCAACATCTGCTCCGTGCGCTGCTTCCATTACACCGTGGTGCAACGCACCTTTTTGATCTCGGGCTCGATACTCAAAGCTCGGCATAACCAGCAACCTTCAGTGCTTCTTCTAAAGAAGTGACACCATTCATAGCGAGATGCAAGGCAGATACAGCGAGAGGCTGATAGTGTTTAGCCTGTCGAGCATGTTGAATGAAGGTCCGTGTCTCATTTTGCCTTAAAGCTTCTAAACATGGTTCATCCAACTCGAGCCATTCAAACACCCCGACACGACCTTTATAACCAGTATTCGAACATGCCGGACAACCTTGAGGAGCTTTGAATGAAAGGTCTTCATCAGATAGCCCATTGTCATTCTTTAAAAGCTCTTCAACTAGAACCTTCTCATGCTCATCTAAATGAGTTTCTTGAGCACATTGCTCACACAAACGTCTTACTAAGCGTTGTGCTAATACCCCATAGATAGAACCCGCAATCATGTAGGGCTCTGCTTTCATATCCATTAAACGCAGTGCACTCGAAATCGCATCATTGGTATGAAGCGTGGACAATACTAGGTGTCCCGTCATCGCCGACCTTAAGCCGATATCGACGGTCTCTTCATCCCGCATTTCACCGACTAAAAGCACGTCTGGGTCATGACGAAGACTCGCTCTCGCAACAGAGGCAAAATCTAATCCTATTTTGGGGTTCACCTGAATTTGCGTAAGTCGGCTCATCCGGTACTCAATAGGGTCTTCTACAGTCACTATTTTGAGCTCAGGTTTATTTAAAAACTTCAGAGCCCCATAGAGCGTTGTGGTTTTTCCGCTACCGGTTGGCCCAGTTACCAGAATCATGCCATGCGGTTGTGCCAGAGCTTGTTTGAATCGCACTTCAATCTCAGGAGGCATACCTGTGTCAGACAGATTCAGAACTTGCTGGCTTTGATCTAAGAGACGCAATACAGCGGTTTCACCAAACTGTGTCGGAAGTGTCGCAAGACGCACGTCAATCGAACGTCCATTAACGAGAATATTGAAACGCCCGTCTTGAGGCAGACGCTTTTCAGATATATTTAAGCCGCACATTAACTTAAGTCGAAGCACT
>NZ_LWFH01000525.1:0-708 GCF_001635725.1 Oleiphilus sp. HI0066 | reverse complement strand
TACCAATCGACCTTTTCAGTGTAATCGGCTTCGGTTCCGTCTGAGAAAGTTACCGTGGCGTTATAATCTATTTTGCTGCCCTCAACGATAGAAGCCTCAGCTGGTGAGACGACAAGGGACTCTACTGTGGCATCATTGACTACCAATTCAGCCTCAGCTTGAATCAAATCCAAGCTCACTAATACTTTGGTTTGGCCATCTAGGTATGTGCTTAACAAGCCGTCTTCTGAGATGCGAGCAATGCGATCATCTTCAACCGACCAGCTTACTTCAGGGATATCAATTAAGATCGAATTATCCGAGTAGACACCTGCAACCGATAGCTGTTGATTGATCGCTTTGGGTAAGCTAAGAGAGCTTGGTGAAATCAATAACTCGGTGAGCACGGCATTGGTAACCGTCAAAATTTGTTGCACGGCCACATTCGTTTGTGCTGATTGACTGGGATCACTGACATCCACAGTTAAAGTAGTAACCCCCAAAGATTGGCCCGTCAGTTTAACCTCAAAATCCTTAGGCTCGACCGTGACAATATTGCTCTGATCGACCGTCCAAGAGAGGTCTCGAGTAATATCGACCAATTGTCTACCGTCTGAAAAATTCGCCAGGCCCGCGACACTGATAAACGTACCATTAGGGATCCTGTAAGGGCTGCCTAATATGTCAACAATCGGCGTAATAAAGAGCCCGGTCACACTAGAATCGTTC
>NZ_LWFH01000524.1:0-926 GCF_001635725.1 Oleiphilus sp. HI0066 | reverse complement strand
TGCGAGCACTGCAGCAAGGAGAAATTCAACGCCTCGGCTCTAAAACCAGCATACGCGTAAACTGCCGAGTCATTGCGGCAACCAATCGCAACCTTTCAGATGAAGTAGCTAAAGGCCGCTTTAGGGAAGACTTATACCATCGTTTGAACGTCTTCCCTGTTCAATCCCCAGCTCTTAGAGAACGCCATGGTGATATCCCATTGCTTATTGAGTTCTTTACGAAGCAATGGAAAAGCAAAATTGGCATTGATGAAGTCCGGTATTCAGATCAAGCAATGCAAATACTGAATGAATATGCGTCGCCTGGAAACGTGCGAGAGCTTGAAAATATGGTGGCGCGAATCCTTGTAACGGAACAAAGTCGCTCAAACGACAAACAAGTCCTTTACCTTAACGAGCGCAGCATCCCGATCAGCACTGAGCAAACTAATAGCGCGTTCAATAGAACAATCGTAATCTCGAACGAAACGGACTCTCACAATACTGATTAAGGCACTGAGGGCACGACACTATAAGAACAAACCCAAGAGTTTCAGCGCAAGCTAATTAAAGAAGCTCTTTCAAGAAACGATAACAACTGGTCAAAGACAGCAAAACAGCTTGGTGTAGATAGAGCGAATCTAGCCAGACTAGCGAAACGTTTGATGATGAGATAAGTCCGGTTAGCTTATACATAAAACGTGATGCAATCGCTTAACTTATTGAATTACAAACATGCATTTGCAGTGTTATAGTTTTTAATGAATGATCATTGAAGGGATTTACCGATGCTAACTAAACTCAATCAATCAGGTTTACTTATAGCGCTCGCTGTTCTCATATCAGCCTGCCAAGCCCCACAAATGCAGGTTTTGTATGAGCAAAGCCCCAAGTTCGGTAACAACTACAAATCTTTCAAGGTCGTGCACACACATACAGATATTGCC
>NZ_LWFH01000523.1:0-662 GCF_001635725.1 Oleiphilus sp. HI0066 | reverse complement strand
ACTCTGCGTGGGCTGAGTCAGGTGAAGCAGCTGCGCCAAATTACGTTCGTGTAGATGGCGTTGGTGAGATGTCTAAGATCCGTGATCAGATTGTTGCTGGGTTAGACGCATAAGCGAATAATCTTTGAAAGAAAGGCAGCTCCTTGAGCTGCCTTTTTTATTGCTTGGCGTTTATCATATGTTTTTAAATTTTTGTTTGGCAGGTAAGAATGACAGCAATCCTAGCTGTAGATACATCTTCTGAATTGTGTTCAGTGACTTTGTTACTGAAAGGTGAGTGCGGTACTGAGCTTTTTTCTAAAACGCTAGAAGCCGCAAGAAGTCATGTGCAGCATGTTCTTCCTATGGTGAAGGTGCTTTTGGAGGAGGCGGGGCTTAAGTTGGAGGATGTCGATGCACTTGCGTTTGGCCAAGGCCCCGGCTCGTTTACCGGGCTTCGTATTGCTACAGGTTTTGTTCAAGGTATTGCATTCGGTAAGGATATTCCTGTTGTAGGCGTCTCTAACTTGAGGGCGCTTGCGCATCATGTTTTGCAGAATGAGTCTGAGCAGAACGAGTGCTTCGTTTTAATTGACGCCAGAATGGATGAAATTTATTGGTCTGTTTATGAGCGTGATATCGAAGGATTCCCTAAAGAGCAGTTGCCTGAATCTGTCGACAAG
>NZ_LWFH01000522.1:0-843 GCF_001635725.1 Oleiphilus sp. HI0066 | reverse complement strand
CACCACTTTTAACGCGTCGACGCCAAATATCTTCTAGTTCAGCTTCTGTTGTTGGCCACGCTTGCTCAGAGCGATCAGACAGAATGAATTCGTCATCATCGAAACGCATGTCTTTTAAGTCATTCTCTAGAAGAGAAATTTTATAAACGAGACGCTGAATAACGCGCTCTTGATAGCGATTAAAAATCTTGAATCCTGGTTCTAGTTGGCCAGTTTTCAAGGCACCATGGAGACGGTTGCGGTAAGGTTCAAATTCTTCGATATCTGATTGAAGGAAGTACAGGCGCTGTCCATCAAGAGAATCTAAGTAGTGCTCAAAGACACGTTTCGACAATTCGCGATCGATATCTTGTTTACGATAGTGGCTCAGAAGGAGAGAGCGTGCGATATGAACACTTGCTTCACGCTGTGATTTTTCTGGAACTAATTCTGGTGCCTGTTCTGCTTGTGCTAGCAGTTCTTCAAGGCTTTGCTGTGCCGCGTGGGTCAAGCCGAACGACATCATTGCGATGACGGCGACCAATACGTGGGTAAGTTTCATTGCTTTACTCTTTTCACTCGTTGGTCTGAAAGATTGTATGTTATCACTCTTAGCCCTGCCACTAACCTTGCCAAAGTTTATGAGTAACTGTGTTTCGATCACACTTTGTGGTGGCACAGTTTGTAAGCTGCACACTTATTACTTAATTTATCATTCTGTTGGATGACTGATTGGATGCTTAAAAGGGAATCAACTTATGTCGGTACTAGACAGTATTTTTAATTACCATGAGCGCTTGGTGGTAGATGAAATGTCTAAACAGCTTAAAAAGCATACGTTTAGCGAAGCGCAATTGAGTGATA
>NZ_LWFH01000521.1:0-1293 GCF_001635725.1 Oleiphilus sp. HI0066 | reverse complement strand
CACATTATCAAGCATTCGGATAGCAGTTCGGATCGTCTTTTGGAGACGTTCTCTATCCAACTCGCCGTCCTGAATGTGATTCACAAGGTTGATAGAACCAAGATTGCACACGGCGATTTCATCTTCACTGGTATTGAGCGTAATCTCAGTGCAGAGATTGGAAGAATGCACTACGCCAACGTGTTGCTGCGGCGAACGAATGTTGCAAGGATCTTTGAAAGTAATCCATGGATGCCCAGTTTCGAATAGCATCGAGAGCATTTTACGCCATAGATCTAATGCGGGAATACGCTTAGAGAGTTTAATCTCCCCGATTTCAGCTTTACGCTCATATTCTTCATAACGCTTTTCAAATGCCTGACCAGTTAAGTCGTGCAGGTCTGGAACATCATTAGGAGAAAACAAGGTCCAATCTTGCTCCTCAAACACGCGCTTCATAAACTCAGCCAAGAGCGCGGCGAGCGTTATACCGTTTGTGATTACAGTCAAACCTTAGATTGGGATGGCCTGCGTCAGAAGATTAAAAAGGAGGGAATACGCAACTCAAATGTGATGGCTATCGCGCCAACCGCGACGATCTCCAACATTATTGGTGTGTCGCAATCGATTGAACCGACCTATCAAAATCTATTTGTTAAATCCAACCTGTCCGGTGAATTTACGGTTGTGAATCCATGGCTTGTTGAGGCGCTCAAACGTGAAAATCTTTGGGATGCAGCGATGGTCAATGATCTTAAATATTTCGATGGCAGTGTTAAGAAAATTGATCGTATTCCAGAGAACATCAAGGCACTGTATTCAACTGCTTTCGAGATAGAACCGCATTGGTTAGTGGAAGCGGCAGCACGTCGTCAGAAATGGATTGATCAAGCACAGAGCGTGAATCTTTATATGTCGGAACCCTCAGGTAAAAAGCTGGACAACCTCTACAAAACGGCGTGGAGCCGCGGTTTAAAAACGACCTATTACTTACGTTCGCTGGGTGCAACGCACACTGAGAAAAACAGCACGCCAGTTGATCAAGGGGTTGCTGAGCAAACTTCGACGGTAGTTGGAAGTGCTAGCCAAAACGAAGTTCAGGGAAGCTTATCAAATCACAATCCGCAGACTACTCAGAAAGCGGGAGATGATTTTGAGTTGGCGAAAGGGCAAGAAGCGCCAAAGATGTGTTCAATTCTCGAACCCGACTGCGAAGCTTGCCAATAAGTTTGAGCGCATTGAAACCGAATTATATTTGAGGACCTACTATGTCATTCACCAACAAAAAAACAAGTACAGCAACGCCAAATTGGG
>NZ_LWFH01000520.1:0-913 GCF_001635725.1 Oleiphilus sp. HI0066 | reverse complement strand
TTATCAGTTTGTTGGCCGCACGCTTCAAATGTGGAATCGCTACAGGAAGACCGAGTTTTTCGAGAAACCTTGGCTTTTGCGCTTCTTTGATCAAATTCGATTCTATGAGGTTTCTCACGACGAATTGATGACAATTCGTGAGCAATTTCCTGTTGGCACTTACCCGATCAAAGTTGAAGAAGGCTCATTCAGCCTATCTGAATATCAAGCGTTTTTATCCGAGAATCAAGAATCCATTGATACCTTTAAGGGCAAACGCGAAGCCGCTTTTGAAGCGGAGTTGGCAGAGTGGCATCGTACAGGACAGTTTAACTTCGAAGTGGCTGAAGATAATCTCGATTTGAGTGAAACGAGCTGGGAGGAAGGGCAGATTGTTGTAGACAGCCCTGTATCAGGGAGTGTTTGGCAGAGCGAGATTACGTCGGATTCAGAAGTTGTTAAAGGTCAGGTCTTGATGATTTTAGAGTCCATGAAAATGGAAATTCCTGTTCATGCGACAAGCTCGGGCGTCGTCAAACAAGTGCTACTAGATAAAGGTCAGCGCGTGTCGCCAGGACAAGCCTTAGTAGTGATCGAAGAGCACTAAGGCGCAAAGGTGTGCCTGTCTAAAAAACGTGAACAGAATAATCAAAGAGAACAGTAGTAATGAATAGTTTAAACCTAGCGATTGCGGATCAAACCATCACACCATTAAGCATCGAAACACTCAAGCAGGCCTATGCCGCTGGAACCACAACGCCTAGACAAGTATTGGCAGATATTCGTGAGCGCACAGAGGCTTATAGCGATCGGAATATTTGGATTCACTTATTAAGCGACGCCGAGCTTGATCGCTACCTAAGCAAACTGGAAGCGGGTGACGTCAATTCTCTGCCTTTGTGGGGCGTTCCGTTCGCGATCAAAGACAATATTG
>NZ_LWFH01000519.1:0-977 GCF_001635725.1 Oleiphilus sp. HI0066 | reverse complement strand
AACTGCAGTCCAATTGAACATTTAAAGTCTTGATTTGCCCTGTGTCAGGAGCACTAGCACTGAGCGTCCAAGGCTTTCCGTTGTAGCATGCGCCCTGTCCTTTAACAGCAGAATACAGGTCTCGCTTAACTGGGTCGTACACTACGCCAATCACTGGCTCGCCCTGTCGAGAGATCAAAGAAATAGCAACTGAATAACCATGCACTTTTCGAGTAAATGCAAGCGTGCCATCTAGAGGGTCAACACACCAGAAATAATCTTTCTCGAGTCGAGCGCCATCGTCTTCAGTCTCCTCGGTAAGCAGTGCAAAATCATAGCGTTCTGCACTTGCAGCCAGCTTGCTTCGAATTAAGGCATCGCATTTAAGGTCAATCTCGGTCACGACTNGCGTGGCCAAACTCCCGCCTGTGTCTTTATGCTGTACATCGATTTCACGCGTAGCACCCGCAGCAATCACCTCTCCCGCAGCCAGGGCTGCATCACAGGCGACCTCAAGTAAATGCAGTAAATCAGCTTCAGTTAAGTTCATCTACAACCTCTTTACTTAGGCGTTCGCTGTACGAATTAATTTTCCAATGACCGGGACTCCAACCTTTCACAAAGCGATGAAAATCAGCCCACGCATACTTAAACAAAGGACGCCATGAAGCTTCGATTTCTTGTACAGAGTATCGCGCCAAATGCATTGCAGAGTATCGATCAAGCGCGTCAGCCAAAGCCAAAAAATAATCATCAAGTAAGGCTGCCTCATACTTTTCGCAGTCATCTTCGTAGAGACATGAACCGATGAAGTAAGCTAGATCTTTCATGCCACACCCTGCCCCGACATATTGAAAATCAACCGCCGCAACCTTTGCCCCATCTTCAGAACAACAGAAATTCGCTAGCTTCGCATCACCATGAAGTAGTGTGTGAAAAGGGCTTGCTTTGAGCTTTTGATCAATAGCTCCAGCAGCACGTTTTAGCGCCAGATCATC
>NZ_LWFH01000518.1:0-1003 GCF_001635725.1 Oleiphilus sp. HI0066 | reverse complement strand
TACGAAGGTGTGGATCTTTCAGAATGTGGTATGGAAGCATACCCAGAGTTCACTAAAGACTAATCAACTAGTCCTTAGTAAGATCTAAGAAGAAGGGCGCTCATTGAGCGCCCTTTTTTGTTGTCTATCGAATTGTTTGTTTAACCCTACGCATAAAAAGTTATTGTTTAGCATTCTATGTTTAGGAATAGACAGAAGCGATCATCCTCCCGTTCGTCATTCCGGACAGCGAAGCGTGACAAGGTGAATTGCGCAACGCGCAAGAGAGGGTGCCCTGGGGTATCCGGAATCTGGTTTGTGAATGCACAGAAATAGACATTAGCGGATGTTGAACTGCTGATGTCCGGTCGATCCTTGATGCGTACTTCTACAAAGAAGCGGACATTTCGCGGCGCGAAAACTTTTCGATTTATATACAGAAGCGGACGTCAGACAGGCAAGTTTTTAACTGGGATTTATTTCGAGTTTATATAGTAAGCAGACATGAACGCCTACAATAACGGGCCGCAGTGTAGGCGCGAAGCACCGAAACGTAGGTCCGAGCTAGCTTGCTGGCGGGCGTCGATTGTATTGTTAAATGCCGTAGTCACGTTCCACCTTCGATATACGAGTTTTGAACGATGCATACCATTTCTCATGACCAAGCCGTTGGGCTTCTTGGTGCCCTGCATTTTTCTTCCACCGCTTAATGGATTCAAGATCAGACCAATAAGATACGGTAATTCCAACATCCTCTCGCGCTGACTCTACACCTAAAAAGCCTGGTTGCTTTGACGCAAGCTCAACCATTCGATCTGCCATTTGGCCATAACCGTTATCACCTTCTGTACGGTGAGAAGTGAAAATTACTGCGTAGTAATGTGGTGCCGGTGTATTGGCTATGAGAGACATCTAAACTCCTTTGAGCATTTAACGCCGCTATAAAGGGCAGGCAATGCGCAGCATTGACTGTCCAGCCCAACTTGTTGGGCGATCTTTGATAGCCTGGTTATGTGTGATGTTG
>NZ_LWFH01000517.1:0-802 GCF_001635725.1 Oleiphilus sp. HI0066 | reverse complement strand
AACCATTCTTCAGCAAGATCCAAGTTTAATCACTGACATGGAAGCTTTGATGTACAACTTCTCACTCAGCGCAGACTACGTTGAACCGGTTATCGATCTTGATCAGAGTATGAAAGCCGCTAGGGAAATCTTATGGGCATATCAGAAAACACCTAAAGTGCAAAACGAAGCCGCTCGTATTCTCTCGCGCCATACCATTCCTGATCGAGCACGCATGATTTCAGGCTAAGAATCTAAGTTTTACATACCTTCTCTCGTTTCGCCTCGCTTGAGCAGCGTTTCGAACAGTACTTAACCTGCTCCCAATCACGCTCCCACTTTTTACGCCAAGTGAAAGGCCTTTGACACACAACACAAAGCTTTGAAGGCAACTCAGACTTTTTCATTACGCTCTAACTTATGAAAGAAGCTCTCGGCATCGCTTGCGATTAAATGTCGTTTCGCATCATCCATTTTCTCTAAGGTTCGATACGGCATAGATAAGCGCTGATTACCGCGAAGTTTGTCTTGATTGCGCGCCAAGAAATCCCAGTAGAGATAGTTAAACGGACAGGCGGATTCGCCGTTCTTATCTTTCACTTTATACGCGCATGACTGGCAATAATTAGACATCTTATTGATATAAGCACCGCTCGCCGCATAAGGCTTACTTGCCATAACACCACCGTCAGCAAACAGTATCATGCCATTTACATTAGGCAGCTCTACCCATTCGTATGCATCACCATAAACTAGTAAAAACCATTCCTGCACTTGCTTCGGTTCTATCCCAGTCAGTAATAGAAAATTACCAATCACCATT
>NZ_LWFH01000516.1:0-960 GCF_001635725.1 Oleiphilus sp. HI0066 | reverse complement strand
ACCGTAGGCACTGCCGCAATGATTGACCCAATGTTCGGTACAAAGTTGAGGAAGAAGGCGAGCACTGCCCATAGCAATGGGTAATCAACGCCAATAAGTAGCAAACCGACGTATATCAGAGCGCCTGTTGCGAGACTTACGAGCGCTTTAATTGTCATATAGGTTTTGACCGTAGCAAGAAAGCGATCGATATGTTCGATCTGGCTGTTATTTTCGCCGAAGGCTCGGTGTAGTTTATTCGGCAATGACAAGCTCTCAAAGAGCATAAATACAACGGTTAGAATAATGAGGAAGGAGTTTGATAATACGCCACCTAAGCTACCAAGTGCGCCCATGGCGGTTTGAAATATACTCGAGGGGTCAAAGGTTTCGAGTAGTCGCTGTCTTGGAATTTCAATGCCCCACTGGCCTAAGGCGTTAATACTATTTGCGGTGATGCTTTGAAGTTTCTCCTGATACACCGGAAGGTCATTCGAGAACTCCTTTGCTGAGCTGCCAATGATGCTGATGAGTAAGAGTTGAAATAGACTGATGAAAATAACAACGAGAATGAGTGACAGCCACGCAGGCGTACCTTTCTTTTGTAAATATAAGAAGGGCGGCGCGCAAATAATCGCAAAGAAACCGGATAATAAAAATGTCACCATGATGGATTCAGCGGCGCGCATTCCGGCTACCACAATGACGAAAGCGGCAAGAACAAATAAGGTTCGCGAAGAACTAGAAAATGTAGACATAATGTTTCTTTTGAATTGTGGTATGAATTAGTTGCATTGCACTCAATATTTCACTGCGAACCAGAATACTTAAATGGCGCGTATAAATAAAAATAACATTTGTTTAGAGGCTCGTATCAGTGTCTTTTTACCGAAAACTTACCGTGATTATCTTGTCTCTGAGTTTAGGCGCATGTTCCACCTTCGGCTTTTTGTTTGAACGTTTGCCTTGGCTAAGTTCATG
>NZ_LWFH01000515.1:0-692 GCF_001635725.1 Oleiphilus sp. HI0066 | reverse complement strand
CGCGCGACTTTGCAGAAGATATGACTTTGTTCGAATGGATGGGCCAGTGGCGTAAGCCAGGTCAAGATGATCAGTTCATTCGCGGCATTCTGGGGCGCATGCTGTTCTCGTCGAAAGACATCGACAAGAAAGTCTCTGTTTGTTCAGGTGGTGAAAAGAACCGCCTGTTGTTTGGTAAGCTGATTATCGCTGAAACAAATGTGCTAATTATGGATGAGCCAACCAATCACTTGGACATGGAATCGATCGAAGCGTTAAACCTAGCGCTCGAAAATTATCCAGGCACTCTGATTTTTGTCAGCCATGACAGAGAGTTTGTTTCTTCTTTGGCTACACGCATTATTGAAATCAAGGACAACAAGCTAAATGATTTCCAAGGCACTTATGAAGAGTACCTTGCGCGCCAATTAGCACTAGAAACCAAGCGTTAATCGCCTAATTTTGAACAGGGCGTTTGCGTGGCGAGCGCCCTACTCCTTTTTTAGATTCTGCATTTTTGTTCCCAGTCTGTTTATTGCTACTTTTCTTAGGCTTGTTCTGTTTTGGCTTGCCTCTAGCCCAAATATCTTTATNTGCCTGACTCTTTTTAGCCTTGTCGCGAGACTTGTTGCCGTGTCCGTCGCTGTTATTAGCTTTTTTCTTGTTTTTATCCGGCTTGCCTGAGGCAGACATATTCGTTGAGCTGGTCTGAT
>NZ_LWFH01000514.1:0-804 GCF_001635725.1 Oleiphilus sp. HI0066 | reverse complement strand
TCGCGATTCTCAAAGATGGTGAGCTGGTTCAAGTCGGCGAGCCTAGTGAAATTCTTCTGCAACCCGCTGACGCCTATGTAGAAGCGTTTGTGCAAGACGTGAATCGAGCACGTGCTCTGACTGTTGAAAACGTGATGAAATCGCCAATGAATCGTATTACTGCAACTACGATCGGCGAGGCCTTAGAGCAAATGCGTAATATGCCGAAAGACTATGCCTACGTTGAATCGGATGATGGCTTTGAGGGAACTGTTCTGCAAGAGACCTTGGAGCAAGCTGTTGATAGCGAAGACGTATGTAGTTCAGAGCCTCTGACTGACGAGTACTTTGAAGAAACGGTTGAGATCTCACCTGACTCTCTTCTAGAAGAAGTTATTCCTGAAACACTCGACACTAGTCACCCTTTAGCTGTAGTCAGTGAGGAGGGAGAGCTTGAAGGTGTCTTGTCGAGAAAACGTTTAGCGAAAATTTTAGGTAGATAAACGCGTAGTCGAAAACTTGGACTAAACTCAGCTCAGTTTTAGTCCAAGCGAGGCCCGACGTTGATTACGGAAGAACAACAAGACGATGCGATATTCGAGTTATCTGCCGACTTGCGCGAAGTGGGTAAACAGATACTCAAGCTGCTGAGAAAAGGCGCTGTTGATGTGCCGCTCTTTCCCAAAATCGCAACGGACGTTATGCGTCTCGCAAAGTCTCCAGACACTGACGCAGCGACCTTAGCGGACTTAATTCAACGCCACACTACGCTGGCGGGGCACGTCATCCGTGTTGCTAATTCACCACTTTATACACCAAATGCTT
>NZ_LWFH01000513.1:0-3807 GCF_001635725.1 Oleiphilus sp. HI0066 | reverse complement strand
GATGCAAAAGCGCAAACATCCGAAACCCAAAAGAATCGATATTATTTAAACGCTGCACAAGCCTTTCTTGAGCAAGGCTATTACACACAAGCGCAACATGCTTTACAGAACGTACAAACGCAGAGCTTAACATCAGACGAAATTTCCACTTATAACCTGACGTTAATTGAAACATCTCTTCAAACAAATAATGTCGAAACTTTAAAAACAACGCTAGACGACCTCCAGGTCGATAGCATCCTCAGAACTAGCCTGTCTCAGCAAGAAACTATCGTTCGCTTACTTGCGACGGCATATAGCAAAATAAACCGCCCTTTGGATGCAGCAGTACTCCTATCAGATTACCAAGGCGTCTTTGGCTATCAACAGAGCGCGCAGCTTAGCGAGGAAATTTGGTTACTACTCCAAAGAACCGAATTAAACGACCTCGTCGCATTTCAAGAAGATGGCCATCTAGATAACACCATCGCTTGGGTAGATCTCGCAAAACAACTCAAGTTTTCGACGGCAAGTATCGACGAGCAATACACTCTTCTTACAAACTGGCTCAACCAAAACCCTCGCCACCCAGCTACTGACAACCTCCCTTTTGAACTTGAAGCACTAATTAAGCTTCCTGAAACGGCGCCCAATAAAATTATTCTGGCGCTGCCATTTAGCGGGCAATTTGAAAATATTGGCATTGCTATTGCCGACGGGTTCTTGGCTGCGAACTTTATTGCACAAAAACCAATCAGCATCGAGGCATTTGATACGAACCGCCAAACAATCCCTTCGTTATATAACCAAGCAATCGATAACAGTCCGAACACACTTATTATTGGTCCGGTTGTAAAATCAAACATTCAACAACTTAATGATTTGACGGAATTGCCTATTACGACCTTGGCGTTAAATTCCTCAGATGGAACACTCATCAATGACGAGTTATATTTCTTCGGACTTGCTCCAGAACACGAATTAGCCCAAATCGCTAACCGATTAGTAGAGCAAGGCTTGAACCGCGTTGCGATCATTCGCGATGCCACAAGCCGTGGGTCACGTTTAACAAGTGCTTTCTACGAACTATTTGAGAAGCAAGGTGGAAACATCGTTGCACAAGCTGCCTATGGCAAGGAAACCTCTCTCTCTGACGCAGTTGCAGCGCTTCTATCTACCGACACAAGCAAGAAGCGTAGCAACGCAATAGCGCGGCTTACCGGCTTAAAACTTGAGACCCGCCCCGAACGACGTCGTGATATTGATGCAATTGTGTTACTCGGAAACAATCAGAACGCCAAACGCATCAATCCGCTCTTTGCATTCAACTTCGCTGATGACATTCCGGTGTTCGCCACATCAAGTATCCACGAACCGAACAGTACTGACACGAACAATGACCTATCTGGAGTCCAATTTATAGATATCCCGTGGGCTTTTAATAAAACAGATCAAATTAAGCTACAAATCGATGCCTCGCGAAAGAATATCGCAGCACAATACATGCGCTTTTACGCTTTAGGCGCCGATGCGTATGCACTATCGCCACGCTTAGCGTTGCTCCGCGAGATCCCAAATAGCTTTGTTCAGGGACGAACAGGGAAACTCGCTATTGACGACGATGGATCAATTATCCGAAGACTGCAATGGGCTAAATATCAAGGCGGGAAAGCTATACCAATTAATTAATTCATGTATCAGGGACGATATAAATGAACAACAAGGGAACGAAATACGAGCGATTGGCAGAAAAGCATCTATTGAAGAACGGACTAAAACTTATTGCCCGCAATTATTCATGCCGCCTAGGAGAAATCGATCTTATAATGCGCGATCACCACGCGATTGTATTTGTCGAAGTTCGTTATCGTAAAACCGATACCTTTGGCAGTGCGCAAGAAAGTATCAACAACCCAAAGCAAGCGAAACTAGTAAAAACTGCCTTACTTTACATGCAACAGCACAAACTATTTGATAGCACCTGTCGTTTCGATACCGTCACATTCGACACACATGAATGCAAACAGCCTATCAACTGGATTAAATCAGCATTTGGAGCACATTAGTACCAATGAACGACCTTTCCCCAATTGCCAAATATTTGTGCGACCAAATCGATATCGCCTCAGAGCACATTACGAGCATTGCATCAGAAACCGATCACGCAAGCACCTTAATCGTAGACGCCCTACTTAATGACAAAAAGCTCTTAGTATGCGGCCTTGGGTTTGCTAACCCGATTGCACAAATCATTAGTTCTGCCTTTATGGACCAATATGAATTTGAGCGCCCAGGCTTCCCTGCAATCAATATCGGTTTAGACAGCCTAAATAGCGACACGTCATCTGCCAATATGATCGCTAAACAGATTCAAGCAATGGGAATGGAAAGTGATGTATTAGTATTAATCAGTATCGGAGATGAACACAAAAGTTTCGAGGAAGCCCTAACAACAGCACAAGAGAAAGGAATCAAAACACTGCTCATTAATGGCTCCGAAGATGCGACAAACTATATGACTGATGCCTTGATCAAGCTACCAACAAATTCCATCTCGAACGGACTTCAGTTGGCGATATTTGCCTGCAACGCTCTTATAAAATCTGTTGAATCGAAGCTATTTGGCGCAGCCTTATAAAGGCTTACTTAACTATCTTCAAAGATGGCTTCTGAGGTGAAGAACCCTGCTCTTGTACCGGCTCTTCATCGAATGGTGGCGGCTCAGGTGCACCTGGCTCCGCACCAAAAACCATGCCTTGGCCATTCTCTTTTGCATAGATTGCCATGACAGCAACTACTGGGATATATACCTGCATCGGAACACCACCAAAACGAGCTTGAAACTCAATTGCGGCATCTTCGATAAGTAAATTTGTTACAGCGCTAGGACTGATGTTGAGGATGATCTGACCATTAGTTACATAATCTTCAGGCACATGAACGCCCTGAATACCGGCATCCACTACCAAATACGGTGTTAGGCCGTTATCAATAATCCATTGATTTAATGCACGAACCAGGTATGGCCTACTTGGGGTCACACCATCCTCCTTGTATGCTAGTGACTAGTGACGCATTTCTGCTTCAACTTCAGACAAACTCTCTTGGAATGACTCACGAGAGAACATCTGATCCATATAACGTAATATCGGCTTAGCTGCTGGCTCTGACAACTCAATGCCTAGCACAGGCAAACGCCACAACAAGGCCGCAATGCAGCAATCTACAATCGTAAACTCTTCACTCATAAAGAAAGGCTTATCAGCAAAAATTGGTGCTGTTGCCAAAAGACTTTCTTTGAACTCTTTACGCTTTTCATTTGCAGATGAAGATTCTGGATCCGCTAGGATAGAGTCAACAAGAGAGCACCAGTCTTTTGAAATTCGGTACATCATTAGACGACTCTGCGCGCGTGCTACTGGGTAGACAGGCAACAATGGAGGATGAGGGAAACGCTCATCTAAATACTCCATCATGATATCAGCTTCATACAATACAAGATCACGATCTACCAATGTAGGCAATTCATTGTATGGGTTATGATCAGCTAACTCTGCAGGCTTTTCATCTGGATCGACATCAATAATATCTACTGCCACACCTTTTTCGGCGAGAACGATACGGACTCGGTGGCTATAGTGGCTTGCACCATCAGAAAAAAACGTCATCGACGACCGTTTGGTCACAACGCCCATACAAGAGCTCCTTATAAATAGAACGCATCGAAAATTCGATACATAGAATACAAAACTGCCAGAATTATACACACTTATCAAAGCGCGTCATAATTCAACACACGTTATAACAAAAAAGGCCGTTAGCGTTTGC
>NZ_LWFH01000512.1:0-1250 GCF_001635725.1 Oleiphilus sp. HI0066 | reverse complement strand
ACCGGGTCGTTCCGACACGATAAGTTCGATATATCTCGCGTTTTTTGTCTTATCGAACTTCAATGATTTTTTACGCTTGAAATATCCCCCACTTCTTCCTTGTCCCTTGAAGCTAGCGGTAAGCTTATGCTGACCTGGGGCAACACTGCCAAGATATAGCTGCTGCACTCCACCGTTTAACAGAGCTTGTATGTCGCTATTTTGATATAAGTGAGTTGAAATAAGTGCATCATCGACAAACAATTCAATTGAATCTAGTTTGAATCGAGTTTTGTCATCGAGACTCAAAAATACACCGAACTTAACCTCTGGCGGATAAATCATTGCCTGTTCAAGTGCATGCAATTCTTGATTGAGTTCGATAATCGATTGTTTAAGTTGACTAGCCTCAGCCTTTAGATCTTGATTGTTCTGAGTCTGATCACTATTCGCGTGGACTACCTGACTCAACAGAAGACAGCTAGTCACTACTATAGCTAGTAACTTCAAGGACCTGATACCTATATGATTTTTGAATAAACGCCAAAAAGACGGGACTAGCGCGAAGTCTACCAACATGAAGACTTCGCGCTGTGAATTGGTTAATAGGTTCAGTTAATATTTACGTATTTCTACAATTGCGGCAGAGGCAGGCTTGTTATCGACTGAGGTACTTCATTGCTGATTCAAGACCCTCGATACTCATTGGGTACATATGATCCTCAACCAATTCGCGTGTAATGCCTAGCGAACCGCCTGTTCCCCAATAGTTTTCTGGCAGCGGGTTAATCCATACAACCTTATCAAAGTGATCGGTCACGCGTTGCATCCAAACAGCGCCCGCCTCTTCGTTCCAATGCTCGATACTGCCACCTGCTTGCGTGATTTCATAGGGAGCCATTGCGGCGTCGCCTACGAAAATTACCTTATAGTCAGAGCTATACTTATGCAGCACATCATAAAGCGCGGTTGTCTCATTACTGCGTCGCAGGTTATTTTTCCAGACACTCTCATAAATAAAGTTATGGAAGTAAAAGTACTCCATGTGCTTAAACTCAACACGAGCAGCGGAGAATAGTTCTTCACATACTTTGACATGAGGATCCATAGAGCCACCGATATCAAAGAATAAAAGAACCTTCACTGCGTTATGGCGTTCTGGCACAAGCTTGAGATCGAGAAAACCAGCATTACGCGCTGTTGAACGAATTGTATCATCAAGATCCAACTGATCAGCGGCGCCTTGGCGCGCAAACTTTCTAAGACGGCGA
>NZ_LWFH01000511.1:0-883 GCF_001635725.1 Oleiphilus sp. HI0066 | reverse complement strand
AGTTGCTTCCATTGGGTCATTTGTCACACGATCTTCGTCGCCGATAAACGCATGCCAGTTTTCGATGAACGTGTCGTTAGCGTCAGACTCAACACTCATGAAGTAGTTCCATGCTGCTAGGTGACCTACTAGTGGAGCCGTNTCAAGACCTGCAAGCTCTTCTTCGCCTACAGAGAATGCAACAACTGGGATATCTTCTGCAGAAATACCTTGGTTACCCAATTCTTTGTAGAAAGGAACGTTTGCATCACCGTTGATAGTAGAAACTACAGCAGTTTTCTTACCTTCTGCACCAAACTTTTTGATGTCAGCAACGATGCTCTGCCAGTCTGAGTGACCGAAAGGCGTGTAGTTGATCATGATATCTTCAGCTGCAACGCCAGCATCCTTCAAGTATGCCTCAAGGATTTTGTTAGTAGTACGAGGGTAAACGTAGTCAGTACCCGCAAGAACCCAACGCTCAACACCTTGTTCTGCTAGGTAATCAACTGCAGGGATTGCCTGAGTGTTTGGCGCCGCACCTGTGTAGAATACGTTTTTAGAAGACTCTTCACCCTCGTACTGTACTGGGTAGAACAAGATGCTGTTCAACTCTTCAAATACAGGTAGAACTGATTTACGCGATACGGAAGTCCAGCAACCAAATACAGCTGATACTTTGTCTTTTTCGATCAACTCGCGTGCTTTCTCAGCAAACAATGGCCAGTTAGATGCTGGGTCAACAACTACTGCTTCAAGCTGCTTACCTAGAACACCACCTTTTTTGTTTTGCTCCTCAACCATCATCAACACCGTGTCTTTCAACGTTGTCTCTGAGATTGCCATCGTCCCTGACAAAGAGTGAAGAACACCTACTTTGATCGTGTCAGCGGCCAGTGAAACT
>NZ_LWFH01000510.1:0-776 GCF_001635725.1 Oleiphilus sp. HI0066 | reverse complement strand
TTGCTCGATGGAAACTAAGCCAGAAACGGGCAATGGTGTAGAAAATACGGTGAGGGGCATAGTTTTTCGCTGCGAGAACCCCCAAAGGAAGGGAGATCATAATTGAGATCAGGGTGCCCCAAAAACCCATTTCGATGGTTTCCCACATTTTGAAAAGCACTTTCTGTAAATAACCGATTGGTTCAACCAGAAACTCGGTTTCCTCGACCGTCCATGTATCTTCTAATGCGTCATATTCTCTCAATTCACCTTTTTCTGTATAGGCAAACCATGGAAGATTATCCTTATCAAACTCATCGATTCTCGAGATTTCTGTTCTTTCAGAAATTTGAACCGGAAATGCTTTACTGGCAAAACGAACAGCGCCGTCTAGTACTTGCGAATCACCGATGCCTATAGCTGATGCAATGGCTTTTGAAGTTTCGACTGCCGCTTTGTCCATTTCGGTATTGTGTGCCGACAAAGACAAGATCACGAAAGCGACGAAAACAATAAATATACGTTTTGGCGTAACGGCTTGATGCAAGGGCCACTCTTGCCATTGGCGTTGCTTTGATTGCATCAGGCGGCTACCTCTTCAAGTGCAAGCTCGCTTTTCTCCTGCCCTTCCGTTTGAGTAAAGGCATAGATCGCTCGTTGTGTTTGGTTGTCTAATTCAGCAGGCGAGCCATCAAAAAACACCTCACCGGCACGCAACGCGACAATTCGATCGGCAAACTCCAAGGCATAATCCAACTGATGTAAGGTACAAACGACAGTCGCACCGTGATGCTTGG
>NZ_LWFH01000509.1:0-1199 GCF_001635725.1 Oleiphilus sp. HI0066 | reverse complement strand
ACGTATTTCAAATGATGCTGCCATCCTCGAGCAGCTAGAAACCTCCATTCAACTTTGTGTTGAAGCGATACGTGCAGGTAAAAAAGTACTGTTTATTGGTAACGGAGGAAGCGCCTCGGATGCTCAACATCTTGCTGCTGAACTCGTTGGCCGCTATCGCTTTGATCGTGAATCATTGCCAGCCATCGCACTAACCACTGACACCTCAGCCTTAACCGCGATCGGTAATGACTATGGCTATGACGAAGTCTTTGCAAGACAACTATCAGGACTTGGTCAAGCAGGCGATGTACTTGTCGCTATCTCAACATCTGGTAACTCTGGAAACGTAATCAAGGCCATCGATGTAGCGCGTAAAAAAGGCATCAAAGTGATTGGTATGAGTGGCGAAAAAGGCCAGCTTAAGGAAATATCGGACACTTGCTTAGCGGTTCCTGCGCCGCTTACTGCAACAATCCAAGAAGCACACATTATGTTAGGTCATATTCTTTGCGATGGAATTGAACAAGCGCTATGCCCAGAGCTTCCCAAGGATTGAGAACGCTGGACGCTCATAGATCGGGGTCAGAGTAAAAGTACTCTGACCCCAATATTACTAAACCAATGTACTAAGAGAACAAGAGAGCAAACTTTAACTTTCAACCAAATGAAATTGAGGCAAATAGCGTTACGAGAGAAACGTGGGCAAGGCGAAAGCGTTGCGAGAACGCAGAGTTTATATGCGAATAAATGAGCATTTTGAGCTCGCTTTCAACACTGCCCAAGTTGTCGCAGTAGCTATTTTAAACCCTGCAAAGCCGTCCAAACCCTATCCGGCATCATCTCCTCCAAACACTTATAGTGACCAAATGGGCAATCACGCTTGAAACATGGACTACAGTCTATGCTAGCTTTTATAACCGCAGACTTCTCACTGAGTGGCGGTGTGTAATCTGGAGAGGTCGAACCAAACAAGCCAAGCGTTGGGACATTCAATGCGGCCGCTACGTGCATCAAGCCTGAGTCATTGGCTAAGGCCAAATCAGCTTGAGACATTAACGCAACCGCCTCTTCTAGGCTGGTATTGCCTGCCAGCAAACTAACACAATCTTGATCGATAGAATCGGCAATAGCCCCACATGCGGGCACATCATTCTGAGACCCAAATAACCAAACTTGTCCACCTTCAGCAATATGGCGACGTGCGATCTCTGCATAGT
>NZ_LWFH01000508.1:0-801 GCF_001635725.1 Oleiphilus sp. HI0066 | reverse complement strand
TGACGCGGATGTTGCGCTACATTCCCCATGTAGGACATGACGGGAGTAGGTGAGTCGCCTGGCTGGCGTTGCATTACGCTGAAATCTACACTTCGTGCATCAATACGAGGAGGCGTTCCCGTTTTTAATCTACCGACACGGAAAGGCAGCTCTCTCAAACGATTGGCTAGCGCAATAGAAGGAGGGTCTCCGGCACGTCCGCCACTATGATTTTCTAGGCCAACGTGAATGACACCACCTAAAAAGGTTCCCGTAGTCAGTACGACCGATTCCGCTCTAAACGTTAAGCCCATATTGGTGATCACACCTTTTACGGAATCACCTTCAACAACGAGATCATCAGCAGCTTGCTGGAATATATCTAAGTTTGGCTGATTCTCTAGGATATCCCTGATCGCAGCTTTATATAAAATTCTATCTGCTTGAGCGCGCGTCGCTCTAACTGCAGGTCCCTTTCGACTATTCAATACGCGAAATTGTATTCCCGCCAAATCAGTCGCTTTCGCCATAGCGCCATCAAGAGCATCAATTTCTTTTACTAGATGACTCTTACCAATGCCGCCTATAGCCGGGTTACAAGACATTTGTCCAAGCGTCTCGATATTGTGCGTCAACAATAATGTTTGCGCGCCTGTCCGTGCTGAAGCGAGAGCTGCTTCAGTACCAGCATGACCACCACCTATAACAATGACATCGTAAAGCTTTGGATATTCCACAAATAACCTCTAAAAACGGAATAAAAAAGGGCGCGCAATTATAATGAGTCACGCTTCGCTTTAACAGAATGAAATGTATATTTTT
>NZ_LWFH01000507.1:0-695 GCF_001635725.1 Oleiphilus sp. HI0066 | reverse complement strand
TTAAAGTTTAAGCCGTTTATGACGGCTAGATTCTATCGTCTTTACCCATTACATTTTTTTATGCTGGTCATCTTTATTATTCTTGAGTGTGGTAAGTGGTTGGCGTGGAAGTTCGGCGGCTTTTCGTTTAACTCTGTTCCCTTTACTAACGCTTTTGCATTTTCAGAGATAGTTCCTAATTTTCTGTTGATACATGCTTGGGTGCCATTTGCGGATCCATTTAGCTTTAATTCTCCGTCGTGGAGCATCAGCATAGAGTTTTACATGTATGCATTGTTGTTCGCTTCAATATCGGTTTTCCGATCATTTAGAATCGGTTCTTGGTTTGTGATTGTTCTTTTGGCGTTTATTTTGATTTATTGCGAATCAGATATAGTGGTTATAGAGGTTCAGAGAGGGCTGTTCTGTTTTTTTTGTGGTGCGATGACGTATGTTGTTTTTTTAAAATCTCAAATCTCAAATCCCAAATCCCAAATCTCAAAGTTTTTGGCTAGTTTTGTTGAGCTTGCGCTTCTCGTTAGTGTTGTTTTTCTTACTCAGACAGACGTTGTATTCAAAAATATTATTGCTCCAGGACTATTTTGTTTGACGGTTTTTTGCTTTGCATTCGAAGCAGGAGTGTTCTCGAAAATACTTAAAGCTCGGTTATTTCAGTTTATTGGTAAGCGATCGTTTTCAATTTATATGACGCATGC
>NZ_LWFH01000506.1:0-829 GCF_001635725.1 Oleiphilus sp. HI0066 | reverse complement strand
TTGGCCTACGCTATTTCCACAAATCGGTGATACACCTTTATCAACCCACTCTTGCAAAAACTCAATGGTTTTCAGCTCTGCATCACGCTCTGAGAACTCGCTATCTTTTACTCGCTGAGTTAAACCAGATTCACCATGTGTTCGAGTACACCACTCATCCATCGAATCAAGTAATTCGTCGCTCTGATGCACTGCCATAACGGGCCCTTCAGCTAAGGTATTGAGGTTCGCATCGGTGACGATAGTGGCGATTTCAATAATACGATCAGACTCTGGCTCTAAACCAGTCATCTCAAGATCAATCCAAATCAAATTATCTTTATGCTTCATGCAAGTTATTCGCTTCTGTATTTTTAATCAGAGCTAAAATATAGGCTTTAGTGAACTAGAACAACCGCCTATGAGAAAAACTGATAGAATGCTTGCGCCTTTTAACAGAGAAGCCCATGAGCAAACGTAAACTCAATCGCCGTCAAAAATGGCGCATCGAAAAAATACAAGCAGAGAAAACAGCCCGAGCTGAAAAGAAGCAACGCAAACTAGACGATCAAGTGTTAGGAGGCGAACTTGGCGCCGAACAGCGCGGTTTAATTATTGCGCATTTTGGGCAAACGCTTGATGTCGAAGCGCTAGAAGGCGAAACAAAAGGCGAGATATATCGCTGTTATGTCCGCGCAAACATCGATGCTTTGGTCACCGGTGACGAAGTGATATGGCGACCCGGAGCCGACAACAGTGGAGTCATTGAAGCGCGTCTAGAGCGCAGCACTCTACTGCAAAGGCCTGATAACTACGGCCAACTTAAGCCAGTCGCATCGAATATTGATCG
>NZ_LWFH01000505.1:0-614 GCF_001635725.1 Oleiphilus sp. HI0066 | reverse complement strand
GGAGCCTCTCATCATGAAGTATATGAGATGGTTTCATAACACGAGTGCAAGCACGCTTGTTCCTACACAACAACAAAAACAAATGCTTGAACACAAAGGTTTTACGAACACTGAAGTGGTCTCGCGCGGTATCGATGGCGAACTGTTTTCTCCGACAAAAAGAAATCAACAGCTTCGCGATCAATGGGGAGCTTCTGAAAACGAGCCCGTGTTTTTATACGTAGGTCGTATCGCTGCTGAAAAAAACTTAGAACTCCTTGCAGACACTTACGAGAGCATTAGCGAGAAATACCCCAAAGCTAAGTTCGTGTTGGTAGGTGATGGCCCTCTCAAACCAAGTCTTGCTGCACGCTACCCTGCTTTAATTTTTGCAGGAGTGAAGCGAGGCGAAAAACTTGCACAACATTATGCCTCCGGCGACATCTTCCTATTCCCCAGTCAAACAGACACGTTTGGCAATGTTGTCACTGAAGCAATGGCGAGCGGTTGTTGTATCTGTGCCTTTGATGATGCCGCGGCGAAAGAGCATTTAGATAACCGCCAATCAGCTTTTCTTGCTGACCTTGGCGATGATCGCCAGTTCATCAAAAATGCAATCGCAGCTTATGAGAAAA
>NZ_LWFH01000504.1:0-872 GCF_001635725.1 Oleiphilus sp. HI0066 | reverse complement strand
CATTCTTTGGCTTCAACACCGCGCTCAGCAAATGCAGCGCGAAGTGGTACGACCCACTCTTCATTTTCATGGATGATATAAATATCTTGCACGTTATCCTCGTTTACCGTTTTGTCTGGTTGCGCAGTGTACTACTTTTGATCATGTTTTTATTTCTTGTTTTAACGAATAAGCTAAACGGAAATGCCGGCAACAAATTCCACAAAGCAATAGTTTAAGAGCACTAAAAAACGTAGTTCTCAAACTGTCGAAAAGTTTTACACGAGTAGTGGTTTATTGATTTTGGTAAAAGTAATAAGCATCTGTTCAATATATCCGATGCGTTATCTAGATCAATTCTTGCTGTAAATCTTGTCTCGGCGATGTAGTAAATTAGGGAAATAATTGATGTTCTTCAGTTATAAAATCCTTACTTAGAAAGAATAACAAAAACAATATTATATGAGTTGGTGCTGTACGTTGGCTAAAAGAGGATTGCAGACGTCGAGATTTGAGCGGCGGTTGCTTCCGCTGTTAGACAAAAGCGGACCTTGGCGTTAGTTCATTCTCGACGCCTGCTTCAAGAGGGAGGGAGATGCCGGACTTTACGTGAAAGCGCCGTTGTGATCTTGATGGGTAATAAAAGCATCTTGTTAATATCAAACTAGGCTTTAATTAGAGTAACTATATTTTAAAAAGCGAGTTAAATGAAAATTAAAGAAGAATGGTTAGGGTTCGGACCCTTATGTCTTTTACTGGGTATTCCTGGGTTATTTGTGTTTCAACCATACCCTAGCTACGACGAACTCAAGGTTGTGAAAGGAGTTGTCACAGAGTACCACTGGCAATTATCAGGGTCTTGGAGGAGTGGTGGTTCAAAATACATTTATGTC
>NZ_LWFH01000503.1:0-1280 GCF_001635725.1 Oleiphilus sp. HI0066 | reverse complement strand
GCTTAATAAGAAACGAACAAGTAGTATTACCATGGATATCGCAGAAGCTCCGCAAAAAACAGGAAAAATTCGTGCACAAAATCGTAAGAATATTCTTGCAGCAGCAGAAGATTCCTTTGTAAAGAATGGCTTTAAGGGCACAAGCATGCAGTCAATTGCTGATGCAGCCGGCCTTCCAAAAGCGAATGTGCTGTACTACTTCAAAAGCAAACAAGCACTCTATCTTGCGGTACTTGATGAAATCATTAATCGTTGGGACGAAACGATTGAAGATATGAGTGAAGGGGATGACCCTGCTGAAGTTTTACGCGCGTATATCTGTGCCAAAGTCGACTTGGCGATTCAGTATCCAAGTGCCTCTAAAATTTTTGCTTTAGAAATCATTCAAGGCGCGCCAAATCTTCAAGAGCACTTGCGCACAAACTTGCGTACTTGGGTACGTGAGAAAAGCAAAATCATTCAATCATGGATTGATCAAGGCAAGATGAAAGCGATTGATCCTGAACATTTGATCTTCATGATTTGGTCAACGACACAGCATTACGCTGACTTTGATGCGCAGATTCTTACTGTGACGAATAAGCTTGAGTACGACGACGAAGACGTACAAAGAATTAAAGAACTGCTTTGCACAGTCATTTTAGGCGGCTGTGGTTTAAACGTATAACGAATATTGGGGTCAGAGTAAAAGTACTCTGACCCCAAGTTCAAGCTGTTCATATTTCATCGGCAGATTAACACGCTGCTCATTGAGCATTCCCTTAGGAAGTCACTGCCATCCTGTTCTATTCACAATAAATAGGAGTGACTTTTCATGTCTAATCCCAAAACGACTTGGATTAAAAATCCGCTTTCCGTATTTACCGCCAATGATGAAGATGCGCGTGGCGGTATTGTTGTTAGTGGCAATAAAATCGTGGAGCTTATTGCCCTCGGTCAAGTACCCCAAACGTCTTATCATGAAGTGTTTGATGCTTCAGAGTCGGTCCTATTACCTGGTCTGATTAATACTCATCATCATCTCTATCAAACGCTTACGCGCGCATTTCCGCCAGCACTTAACAAACGTTTGTTTCCTTGGCTTCAAACCTTGTATCCGGTGTGGGCGAGGCTTCAACCAGAGATGCTAAGTGCTGCGACTGAATTAGGTTTGAGCGAGTTGCTTCTTTCTGGCTGTACTACGGTGTCAGATCATCATTATTTGTTTCCTGAGGCATTAACTGAAGCGATTGATATTCAAGTTCAAGCCGCTTCAAAAGTGGGAACGCGCGTTACCCTGA
>NZ_LWFH01000502.1:0-756 GCF_001635725.1 Oleiphilus sp. HI0066 | reverse complement strand
AGGATTTGCAATGAAGCTCAACTTAGCCTGATCCGCATCCTGAATAGTCGCTAAGCCATTAATGGCTAATGACTCGTCACCTTGAACAGAGCCACCAACTTTTTCAGCAAGCTGGATAAGAGTAAAAGTCTTTTGAAGCATATATAATCGTCAGAACTCTATTTTAATGCATCAAGCATATCGATGATTTTTTGTGTGTAATCAAGTTTTGGATCGGCATACAAAGCCGCTTCTCTTGGCATAATGACATCCAGCTTTTCCTGAGCAACCAAGTCTGCAATCACCATATCCAAATTCGGGCGTGACAGTTCTAAAAATTCCTGACGCTTCTCCGCCAAAGCCTTATCAAGCTTCGTTTTCAAGTAACGAAACTCTTGCGCTTTTTCCTCTAAATCCGCGGAAAGTTTTGCTCGTTCGCTATCACTCATAATTGCCGCATCGTTTTGCAAACGCAGTTCAAGTTTGCGCGCAGCCTCACTTACAGCGCGGACCTCAAGGTCTTGTTCCTTAAACTCAGCGACCATTTTATCCGAGAAGCTTTGTGCCGCCTTTGACGAAAATAAAGCTGCTCGCATATCGATCAAACCAAGGCGAGTCTCAGCTGCAACTGAGAAACTAAGCATCGCAAGCATTACCACAGCACTAACTGATCTAATTAATTTCATGAGATAAAATCCTCGTTTTTATTAAAATGGTTGTCCAAGAGAAAACTGGAAAAACTGCTTTTCGTCTTCAGGCGTCGCATTCATGGCCTTG
>NZ_LWFH01000501.1:0-787 GCF_001635725.1 Oleiphilus sp. HI0066 | reverse complement strand
GATCAAGCGACTGTCTAGTGTTAAACCGATTACTTCTTGATCTAACGAAAAGTGTAAGTGGCATAATTCCCGAATAGTGGCGCGTACTCGCTGATCATAGCCAGGACGTTCCGCTTGGAACAAATATTTGAAAGTAGGTTCGTGCTTGTAAGCACGAAATAGAATTGTTCTTGCTTCCTTAATGGCACTGGCATCAAGCCTTACTACACGCGCCTCTACTTCATCGGTGGTAATTGGCATCCTGGGACCCCTTTTATAGATGAACGAGCTAAACGTAGTGTGCTCATAAGAGCACAAGTGCAGTCAGTTTAGGACGATAGCGTCAACCTTGCACTAACAACACCGGGTTTATCTTCTTTTTCAACGGAAATTTGCTCGACCTGCACCCCAACACTACGTTCGAGAGTGCTGAGCCATGTGACTAATGTATCGAAGGACACATCTTCAACCCAGAGTTTGACCTTATTCTCTCCGCTAGGTTCAAAACGTTTTAGGTTTAATGATTGCTTTCGTGCCATGTTCGTCACAGTAGAAACCAATTGCTGGCTATTAAGATTAGAAGCATTCGACGTATTCGATGAAGAACTGCGCAGCTGATCGCGCGAACTCTTAACCAATTCAAGAAGAGCTGCTTTATCTTTTAGGTCTTGCTCGGCGCGATCCATATAGCTTTGTGCTGGCACCCACATTGCGAAGTACATAAGTGAAGTAACAACTGCGACAAACATAACTTTTAGGCTGAGCTGCTCACGCGCTTCTAGCGATTCCCAACGATCCTTCGCCTGAG
>NZ_LWFH01000500.1:0-612 GCF_001635725.1 Oleiphilus sp. HI0066 | reverse complement strand
GCTAAGCAAGTTGGCGCTGACGCTTGTCTCTCTGTTACGCCTTACTACAACAAGCCAACGCAAGAAGGTTTGTATCAGCATTTTAAGGCGATCGCAGAAGCAGTGGATATCCCTCAAATTTTATACAACGTTCCGGGTCGTACGGCTGTCGATATGGCAAACGAAACTGTGGTTCGTTTATCTAGTGTCGAAAACATTATTGGTATCAAAGATGCGACAGGTGACGTGGCGAGAGGGATCGAACTGATCAAGTCCGTGCCTGAAGGTTTCGCAGTTTATTCTGGTGATGATCCAACTGCTTATGAGCTAATTCTGAACGGTGGTCAAGGCAACATTTCTGTTACCGCGAATATTGCGCCAAAGAAAATGCACGAACTATGTGTTGCAGCAGCAAACGGCGAGGCAGAACAAGTCAAGGCAATGAATGATAGCTTGATGTCTTTGCACGATGTGATGTTTGTTGAATCTAACCCAATTCCCGTGAAGTATGCGTTGCATTTGATGGGCTTAGCTGAAACAGGCATACGACTCCCGCTAACGGTTCTTGATGAGTCCAAGCAGCCAGNGTTGAAAGCTGAATTAGATAGCGCAGGCTTATTGTAGTTTTTATGG
>NZ_LWFH01000499.1:0-973 GCF_001635725.1 Oleiphilus sp. HI0066 | reverse complement strand
GGCGACTTTCGCGTTAAATCTACTGAATAGACTGGAGCCGAAGCGATATCGTATTCAAACTTTGATCTTGTGCCCAACGCGCGAATTAGCGACGCAAGTTGCGGAAGAGACGCGCAAGCTAGCGAAAGGTATGCACAATGTAAAAGTATTGACCTTGTGCGGTGGTCAGCCAATGGGACCTCAAATTGGTTCGCTCGAACACGGTGCACATATTGTTGTGGGCACACCGGGACGCATTAAAGATCACTTACGAAAAGAAACGCTCAAACTCAATAACGTTGATACCGTCGTTTTGGACGAAGCTGATCGAATGCTAGATATGGGATTTTTGGAGGACGTTGAACATATTGTAGGGCACTGCCCTGCGCAACGTCAGACCCTACTTTTTTCCGCGACCTATCCTGATAAAATTTCCTCCCTAGCGAAACGATTATTGAATAATCCTGTAATGGTGACTGTAGAAAGCGAGCATAGTGACGATCATATCGAACAGCGTTTTATTGAAGTACAAGAGCGTAATAAACAAGAAGTACTCGCGCGTATCTTGCGTCACACGCAGGCTGCGACCGCAATTGTTTTTGCAAATATGAAGCAAGATTGTGATGACTTGGCGCAATCACTGAATGATCTTGGCGCCAGCGCACTAGCCCTTCATGGTGATTTGGAACAACGCGAGCGTGACTCTGTTCTAACCCGATTTATGCAGGGAAGCTGCTGTGTTTTGGTTGCGACAGATGTCGCGGCTCGTGGCTTAGATGTCGATGATGTTGCTCTTGTCGTCAATTATGACTTGCCACGAGACAGTGAAGTGTATGTGCATCGTATTGGGCGGACTGGTCGCGCTGGTCACTCAGGAAAAGCTTATAGCATCTACACAGCGAAGCAACGGTACAAGCTCGAAATTTTAGAAGGTGAGCGCCAACAAGCACTTCACTGTCTCGTGGCAAGTCATAATTGACGACAAGAGCAACAT
>NZ_LWFH01000498.1:0-1151 GCF_001635725.1 Oleiphilus sp. HI0066 | reverse complement strand
GCTATCAGAGTGGTTGGGTTTTGAGTTGTTTCGTAATCCATGTGATCGCTTTTTTGGCTTAGCTAAGCCGGTTAAGCCTAAGTACAAAAATATTGAGAGTATCGCCGGCTTTTACCGAATTGCCGTGACCAAATTTGTTCAAATGGGGACGAGAACAACTCGTGATCAATTGGCGGCTATTGAGGCCGCTGGTAAAGCGAGCGGTATTGACTTGGCTGGTACCAAGTTAGCATTGAATATTTCAACGAAAGAATTCACTACAGCCTGTAGTGAGCTGAAGAAAGCTTACCCTCTGCTGACGCCTCGATTGATAAAAGGTCTATTAGCGGCAGCTGAAGTGGATGGCAAGGTCTGTGAGATTGAGCAAAAACTTGTGTCGATTCTCGCTGCGATTTGGGATTTACCGCTTCCAACTTTGGAGATGTCCGAGGCTGCTTAAATCGAAGCAGGTACTTTTTACTGCTTCTCTGGTGAAAGCCTAAGTCTAGTTCTCATGATGTGCACGGCTGTCTGATGGTGCATCATCTCGCTCAACCATTGAGTAGTCACGAGATACCTTGGCCACGCGTAAACGATATTCTTTAAACACGCCTCCACGGCCTTTGGCTTGCGCAAAACGGTGGGCCTCTAGGTTTCGCCATTCCTTAATCGCCGCTTCATCTCGCCAGAAAGAGAGTGACAGTATCTTGTTCTCATCTACCAGACTGCCAAAACGTTCAATTGAAATAAAACCCTCAATAGTTTCAAGCATTGGTCTAAGTGATGCGGCAATGTCTAAATACTCTTGTTTCTTACCTTCGGTTGGGACAACCTCAAATATAACGGCGATCATTGTAATTTAACTTCTTGCCTATAGATTATGAAAAGACAATCTTAGCGCAGTGATGCATTCAAGGAAGGGGATATGGCGCAACTTGCACAAATAAATATCGCATATGGATTCGAGGGAGTAGATCATCCTTCAATGGTCGATTTCAAAGAAGCGATTGATCATATCAACATGCTTGCAGAAAGAAGTGAAGGCTTTGTTTGGCGCTTTCAAACGGAAGAGGGTGATGCAACCGCGGTACGTTTATTTGATGACCCAAGAGTGATTATTAATATCTCGGTTTGGGAATCACTCGATGCTTTGAAGAACTACGTGTATCAAG
>NZ_LWFH01000497.1:0-871 GCF_001635725.1 Oleiphilus sp. HI0066 | reverse complement strand
GGCATGGAGCTCACCGAACACTTCGCGATGACGCCAGCGGCATCAGTCAGTGGCTTTTATTACTCGCATCCTGAGTCAAAGTACTTTTCTGTTGGAAAAATAACGAAGGATCAGGTCATTCGTTATGCCGAACGTAAAAATATGAGCGTTGAAGTATGCGAAAAGTGGCTATCGCCGGTGCTCAATTACGACGCTTAAGAGAAAATGAGGCGGCTTTAAGAGTTTAATTACTAAAACGCATAGAATTATTAGTTTTTAGCAGTTTTGATGCTTTATCAAAACTGCTAGTATCGCGCCCCTAGTATTAGCTCCAACATTACAACTTATAACTACGTCAGTAACGGTAAAAGCCAGTATGTATATTTACGACGAAGTGGATTCGCGCATTGTTAAAGAGCGCGTTGCCCAATTTCAAGGTCAAACCGATCGTTACTTTGCAGGCACGCTTGCGGCAGATGAGTATTTGCCACTGCGCCTTCAAAACGGTCTTTACGTTCAACGTCATGCGCCAATGCTTCGTGTTGCGATCCCTTACGGANTGATCAACAGCACACAGCTTCGTAAGCTCGCGCAATTATCACGTGATTTCGACAAAGGCTACGTGCACTTCACTACACGTCAAAATGTTCAGTTCAACTGGCCAGAAATTAAAGACGTACCAGAAATGCTTCGCCAGCTTGCTGACGTAGAAATGCATGCTATTCAAACTAGTGGCAACTGTATTCGTAACACCACTACAGACCAATTCGCTGGCGTCATCGATGATGAAGTCGTCGATCCGCGCCCTTACTGCGAAATCATTCGTCAGTGGTCAACCTTACACCCTGAATACGCGTTCTTACCTCGCAAGTTCAAAATTGCTGTAAATGCT
>NZ_LWFH01000496.1:0-1188 GCF_001635725.1 Oleiphilus sp. HI0066 | reverse complement strand
TGATATGACAGGTGTCTTGCCTCCAGTATCATTGCTGAGCAAAGAAGCAGCAGCGTATCACTTCCTAAGTGGTTACACGGCTTTGGTTGGTTCTACTGAGATGGGCTCAGACTCTAAGCTTAAGTCAACATTCTCAACATGTTTTGGTGCGCCGTTCTTCCCTCGCCCAGCGGGTGAATATGCTGAATTGCTAATGAAGCGTATGGAAGAATTCGGTTCCAAAGTTTACCTAGTTAACACTGGTTGGACTGGTGGTTCATACGGTGTGGGCCAGCGCTTTAGCATCCCAACAACTCGTGGAATCATTTCTGCAATTCAGAGCGGTGCTTTGGCTGATGCGGAAACAACACATTTAGAACAGCTTAACTTGGATATCCCAGTAGCTGTACCAGGCGTTGATTCTGGCCTACTTAACCCTCGTGATACATGGGCAGACAAAGATGCTTATGATGCGAAAGCGGCTGATTTGATTTCTCAATTCGTTGAGAATTTTAAGAAGTTTGATGTATCAGAGTCTATCGTTGCTGCAGGGCCTAAGGCTTAGTAGCTTGGCCTGAAGTTTAAAAAGCCGGTGTCTGGAAACAGTCACCGGTTTTTTTATGCCTATTTGATTTTTCCGTGTTTTCTGCAATTCAATTTATAAGCCTTATCGCTTAGTGCATTTCGCTTTTTTCGCCACTTGTCCATTTGTGCGGAGCTGCCTCCTGCACGTCTTTTATCATTGATCATATCGATCTTTGTCGCGATCCTTTTGCACTGCTCTTTGGAGCCTTGCAGGTTCTTTGCTTCTAATTTTGATGAATGAACTATTAAGAGTGTCGTAATGACTATGCTAAGCAGTAATGCAGCAGTGCGATTGAGTTGCATAGGAATCCTTTTCTATGTGATTTTTCATGTGAATTGAGTAAGTAGAAAAAAGCCCCGCGTGATAGATCAGGCAGGGCTTTTACTATTGGTTTACCAAGGTGTCACTAAGACATCATTTGATAAAACAGTGGTGTGAACGCAACGATAAGAAGTACTGTACCCATCGTAATAAGAGGGAGAAGTATTTTCTCATAACGCTGGTAGAAGGTTCCTTCTGTTAGCACAGCAGCCAGAGCTTCTTTCTCACCTACAACCTGGCGTGCAAGTAAGTGGTTAAGTGCAACCGGTGGGCTCAGATAACCAAGCTCAAACGCTACCAGT
>NZ_LWFH01000495.1:0-722 GCF_001635725.1 Oleiphilus sp. HI0066 | reverse complement strand
AGATGGAAATCACGTTTGAGAGAAGGATGCTGAATTTTGGAGCAGCTTCCGAGAAGCTCGTTTCGCAAGAGGAAATGCAATGGAAGGGCGAGACGCTAGGGCCTTTGTTAACAAACAATGCTAATAAGTGGATGGCTCAACTCACACCTTTCGAAATCGTTGTCTGTGAAGGTGTAAATAGCGTTGAGTCGAGTGCTCAATCTGTCTCGCTAGCCAACCGGTGCAAAGGTGCTTTTTTTGTTCTAGCGTTGCAATTAATCGCACCTGCTTACAATCTCATGCGCAGATATACTTATAGGAAGTTTCAATCGTGATTCTCTATGCGGACGCGTCTGAGAGTATTAATTTTGTGCGTGGTCGCTTTGTTTTAGAAAACTTCAAATCTACGGATAAGGAAGTAGTACCAGCTTCTCGTTCTTTTAGCCTGACGGTGGCGATGCACTTTTCTTTGGTCTGCCGCTTGCTAAGGTTGTATCCAAGTAATGTCATTCGACTATCCACTAAGAAGTTTCTCGTGGTGTTTAGAAAAAGGTTCTATCACTTGGACTTTGCTAACACCTCCTTTACTTACCGGTCTGATATCGTTGGTTCATCACCTATCAACGTATTGCTTGATGATGGCGTTTTATTCTACGGAGAATACCGACAGAACAAGGAGCGTTCGCCAATCGCACTTTGGCGGTCAACGGACTTCGGAGAAACGTGGGAATCAGCCTATCAAT
>NZ_LWFH01000494.1:0-844 GCF_001635725.1 Oleiphilus sp. HI0066 | reverse complement strand
ACTGTAGTTACAATGCTGACCCAGTAGCTTGTGCCGATGCGAATGACGTTGGAGGCTTCGCATGGCAAGTAACGAATGACTGTACACTTGCTTTGAACTGCTCTTTTCCAAATGATCTCAATGATTATTGTGTGACAGACGCAGAGCGCACGCCAACAACACCCCAATCTGAGTTGTGCACGCCCAGTAACTATGAAGACTTAAATGAGCTTGATGAAGTCGCGAATGATCTTAGTTTTGCTGCATTTTTGCCCTACTACCAAGACTATATGCGCAGCTTCGAATTTAAGATGTACGACGATTCTTTGTTGTTAAATTTACGTCTGACAGAGCGTGATGCTCTAGTGGTGTATTACTACAAACAGCCTCTTACCGCACCGGCCACTGTGCGAGAGCGTCTATTGTTAGGTCGTCGATTGGTGCAATCTATTTCTCGGCCAGTGGTTCAAGATTCCGGGATATATTTTTCAACGAACGTCCAAGGCGCAACTGTTTCTAATGTCTGCTACAAGGGTCTCATGGAAGTGATGTGTAACGTTCAGGAGCCGTTAGAGGGAGCGGTTGATGAGTGTACTCGCTTTGATCTAGATGCCGGCACATGTCGAGAGGGACGTTTCTTGTTTGAGAGTCGTGCTCTATTTTGTTCCGATACAGAAATCCTGTCTGGCGACTGCAAAGACTCCAATCAAATTAATCAAACGACTTTACAAATTGAGTCCGCTTCTCAAGATGCAAAATGGGTTCCGAGCTTGAGCATTGATGCAACAAATGGCGTCCAATCAACGATGCATGTGTTAATTAGTGATGATCAGCCACGTTCAACCGCTCGTCCTAATGATAGTTA
>NZ_LWFH01000493.1:0-1015 GCF_001635725.1 Oleiphilus sp. HI0066 | reverse complement strand
TCCAAGTTGTTCATGGTGAAAATGAAGATAACGGGTGGCTGATGTTCGAGTTGCTGTGGCGGGAATACTTTCAATGGTATGCACGCGCCTTCAACAAGCGCGTGTTTTTAGTCGATGGTTTATTCGATCAAGAGAAACGAAAGCTTAGAGGCACTTTTTATCCTCAACGCTTCAAGCAATGGTGCGCAGGCAATACACCCTATCCAATCGTCAACGCCTGTATGCGGCAACTAAACGCGACGGGATACATGAGCAATCGTGGGAGACAAATTGTCGCATCCGCGTTAATAAATGAATTGGGTTTAGATTGGCGATGTGGCGCGTCTTACTTCGAGCAACAACTGATCGATTACGATCCCGCTTCAAACTGGGGGAATTGGCAATATATTGCGGGCGTTGGTGCTGATCCAAGAGGAGGCCGCCAGTTCAACTTAAAAAAACAAACGCAAATGTATGATCCCAATGGAGAGTTCATAGCGAAATGGACGGATAGCGATGAGAATCATCGATTGGATTATACCGATGCTGCGGATTGGCCTATTTTATGATTTGTTTCGGTTTTGGCCAAAAAGCCACTTCTGCATTTGGTTCTGCCTTACAAAATCTTTCGTTGATTCGAGATTAATCGCTTCTAATCTTTTTATGTTCTTTCTTGCTCGCACAAGAAAGAACCAAAGAAATGCGTACCTGCTCTTCGGCCCTGCGGGTACA
This sequence comes from Oleiphilus sp. HI0066, assembly GCF_001635725.1. Classification (NCBI taxonomy): domain Bacteria; kingdom Pseudomonadati; phylum Pseudomonadota; class Gammaproteobacteria; order Oceanospirillales; family Oleiphilaceae; genus Oleiphilus; species Oleiphilus sp. HI0066. Next base: position 304 of record NZ_LWFH01000493.1, on the reverse strand, counting down.
TTCGTGACTGGATAAAATAAACAGGAATTCGTCGAGGATTGTTTGAGCCGAAGGCGAGTCCCGCAGACGCTGTTTATTTTTGAGCAACGAATGACCCCAAAGGGCATGTCAGTGGGGCTGATTAGGATTGTTAAGGGGCTTGTCAGCACAAGTCCCTTAACTCGACCTTTAGGTCGAAACCTAAAAATGCAGAGGCGCTGTCGGCCGCCGCCGACAAGAATAGTAGTAAGAAAATCGAATAATAAATTAACTACACAGAACTACTATTACAGAAGCTATTTATATACAGGGAGAAAATGCCTAA
>NZ_LWFH01000492.1:0-830 GCF_001635725.1 Oleiphilus sp. HI0066 | reverse complement strand
TGATCATCACCAAGGTCTGAACCAGCCATGTTTTGGTGCTTAACACATGCGATACCTTGACGGATCTCTTTACGCTGAACACCTTCAACGTAACCAAGCATACCTTGCTCACCGAAATACTCTTTCGCTAGGTTGTCTACAGACAACGCAGTAGTGTGGTAAGTAGGTAGAGTGATCAAGTGGTGGAATACGTTCGCTTCACGCGCAGTATCCGCTTGGAAAGTCTTGATACGCGCATCAGCAGCTGCTGACAATGCAGAATCATCATATTCAGCAGACATTAAGTTTGCACGATCGTATGCAGAAACATCTTCGCCCGCTTCAACCATTGCGTCATATGCTTGCTGACGGAAGTTCAATGTCCAGTTGAAAGATGGCGAGTTGTTGTAAACAAGTTTCGCATCTGGGTGAACTTTACGTACGTCGTTCATCATGCCCGCGATCTCGTGTACAGTTGGGACTGCGGTTTCGATCCAAAGAAGGTCTGCACCAGCATTGATCGCACCGATACAATCGAATACGCAACGCTCATGACCAGTACCTTGACGGAATTGGTAAAGACCAGAAGGAAGACGCTTAGGACGAACAAGCTTGCCGTTACGATTAATAACAACATCACCTTCGTTCATGTCAGCTACGTCGATTTCTTCAACATCTAGGTAAGAGTTGTAGATGTCGCCTTCGTCGCCTGGCTCATTAACAACAGCGATTTCTTTAGTTAGGCCAGCACCTTCAGAGTCAGTACGCGCAACAATTAGACCGTCGTCAACACCTAGCTCTAGGAACGCGTAACGTAGTGCACGGATCTTCCCGTGGAAGTCAGCGTGTGG
>NZ_LWFH01000491.1:0-2873 GCF_001635725.1 Oleiphilus sp. HI0066 | reverse complement strand
TGTGCCATCGGAAGCATAGATCGCTTCGTTATAGGTAGAGCCGTAAATGCGGACCTCTCCTTTAAACATGTCTCTAAGATCTACCTCAACACGCAAACGACGCAGTCCCGTGTGTGTGCTGTTTAGATCAAAACTATAGTCGGAGAACTTATTATTTTCTGACGCGCCACACTCTGCTGCCACTTCAGGCACAGTGGATGGAACTCGTGTTGGAATGCCTACAGCACAATCATCATAGGTTGTCGATGACACGTTATTTTCGTCAGCGACGGTCGTTGGATCGGTATCACAGTAGTCATTCTGATAATCGATCAATAGTTGACTCAGTTCTGTATCGGTCGCTTCATCAAATGAAAATCTAGCAAATTCTTTGTCATCGTCAGGGTGGTTGACGATCGCTTGTCGAACTTCTGGTTTGATGTAGTTGACGGCATCGTAGTCGCTTCCTTTTACTTGGAAGAATCCGCTGTATTGCGCGCGGTCACGTGTCTGGATGTCATCGAGTAAGGTTTCGCTGGTGTCGAAAATGACAGACTGTCTCACGAGTTGCGTAAACGGACTGTATTCAATTGTGACTTCGCCAAAACCAATTTCCTTGAGTTCTGGATCGTCACTGTCGATAAAACGAATATTGCGGTTCGTGAATGTACAAAAGTCATCATCATCAATCGTGGCTTGTTTCACTCTCTGACGAATGCTATCAAATGCCGCTTCGGTAAGTACTAATTGCTCAAAGAAATCGAGTTGGTTGGTTGCGCTCGTGACTACTGAACCATCGTCTTCGTAATTGAGAAATTCATTAACGAGTCTTTTTATTTCAGTCAGTGCATCGCTCTCTTCCGCAGTTAATGTTTCCATTGGATCGGCGAACATCGTATTGATTGCGGTGTTTAAATAGAGTTGGTATGCGTTGGGGTCAGTATTGGCATCGACTTTATAGCGGTCTGCTCTAGGAACTGGAAAAGCAATATCTAGAGCTTGCCCTTCGGCACATTTTTGAGCAGTAGTTTGGAACGCTGGATCACAGGCGCTTAACAATAAAGCTGAACAGAGTGTTGCACTCAGCTTAAAGACTTGTTGCATATAGGGTACTCACGCACTTCATTTAGATTTTAAAGACTGCGCGAGTGTACCATCTTATACACGCATATTCTGCGTGTGATGGGTGATATTTGAATTGAAATGTGCGCTAGATCAGCTCTGAATCAAACGCTTGAAGGTCTCGTGTAAGATCAGTGCATCATTTGATGCGCGATGACGTAATAAATCCATGTCATTGATGGCTTGGTTATGGACGTCTTGCCACTTCGAAACTTGGTCTGCATCAAGCAAGGCGCTAATAGATTCAATTTGAAAGCTGTGTTTGATCCCTGAAGCTTTAAACAAGCGGTGAAGCCAAAAGCTATCAAAGGTCCACGCGTCACAATAAACAAAGTGATCACCTAAGAGCTCATTGAGTTCTTGCGCTACTTGATCGCAGTCTTGTCCGTTTTTTTCGAGCTCATCTCGACTGATCCCATGAATCTTAGCCGCTTTGCCAGACCAATCCTTCCAAAGTACATGAGGCTTAATGAGCCATGAGTGAGTGTCACCGTTAGGCATGCAAATGCCCACTTCAATTGGGTAGCTCGCAATAAGATCAAGGCTGGAGGCCTCAAAGTCGATAAATATAGGATTAACTGCTGTCATAATGGGCTGCGCTTAAAAAACTTTTGCTATGGTAGCCAGTGTTTAACATGCTCGCAATTGATCGTAGAAGATATATTCGAAAACTGCGAAGTGAACGCATCGGTATAGTAAGTTTTGATTGCGGAACAATATTCACAAGCTAGAATGCAGACCGAGCAATAAGGAGTGAACTATGAGTGATAAAATTGTCGTGATTTATTCTGGTGGAATGGATTCGTTTACCGTTCTCCATGACGCAGTAAGGACGGGTAAACAAGTTTATGCGGTTTCGTTTAATTATGGGCAAAAACATTCAAAAGAGCTGCATTACGCGCAAAAGGTGTGTGATGAGTTAGCTATCCCTCACAAAATCGTCGACATCACGGCTATCCATCAATTATTACTCGGATCTTCACTCACAGATGATATTGAAATTCCTGACGGGCATTATGAAGAAGAGAGTATGAAATCTACCATGGTGCCGAATCGGAACATGATCATGATTTCTCTCGCTGTCGGTTATGCAGTATCAATCGGTGCCGGTTTTGTTTACTACGGTGCGCATAGTGGTGATCATGCGATTTATCCTGATTGTCGTCCTGAGTTTGTCCAAAAAATGGCAGATGTGGCGCGTATTGCTAATTATGAGCCAGTCGAGATTGTTGCGCCGTTTCTTAACTCGTCTAAAGGAGAGATTTTAGCGCAAGGCCTCAAATATGATTTGGACTATGGCAAGACTTGGACTTGCTACAAAGGCAAAGAGAAAGCGTGTGGAAAATGTGGCGCATGCCAAGAACGTTTGGAAGCTTTTGAACTTAATAATGCGATTGACCCATTGAGTTATGAGTAATGACTAGATATGCAATGGGGGATCTACAAGGCTGCTACATTCAGTTTCAGGCTTTATTAGATAAGCTTGCGTATAGTCCTTCGCGCGATGAGTTATGGCTGGCCGGGGATCTCGTCAATAGAGGGCCTGACTCCCTATCCTGTTTGCGATTGGCGAGAGACCTCGAAGCGAGAATTGTTTTAGGGAACCATGACTTACATCTTTTAGCTTGTTACTATAGTGAGCACTTACTAAAGCGAAAAGATACTTTGCGCGAGATATTTGAGGCTAATGACTGTGACGATTTAATGGAATGGTTGCGCAAACAGCCCCTTGTACAAGTAGACGACGATAAAAAGCTTTTCATGAGTCATGC
>NZ_LWFH01000490.1:0-903 GCF_001635725.1 Oleiphilus sp. HI0066 | reverse complement strand
GGAGAAGTTTCGGTTGAAATCAATGCAGTGGCGGATGATGTTTTGCTTGATACTGAAATTACTCGCTTATTTGAGGACTACACTATTCCGCTTCAAATGGATATTGGTTTGCTTGATACAGATGGATCAGAGACCTTTACCCTAGTCAGCGTCAGNGATATTCCGGGTGGTGCTACCCTTACAGCGGATACTAATAGTTGGTCGGATGTGAATACTTTTATGATTACTCCCCCAATTCATAGTAGTAGTGATTTTACCCTCAGTGTTAGCGTTCATTCACAAGATACTGATCCTGACACCGGAGTTATTTCTTCAAAAGTAACGGATTCGACACTGACGGTGTACGTCGACCCAGAAGCAGATGTGCCGACGCTTACATTGCTTTCCGGAGAGATAAATGATGACAATGAGATTCCTTTACAGATCGATGTTGCTCTCGCCGATAATGACGGTTCAGAGCAGGTTAGCGAGGTAATTCTGTCTAATATTCCACAGAGTTCATCTTTGTCAGCAGGGCATGATTTAGGAGATGGTCGCTGGTCGCTTACTGTTGATCAACTCGTTGATCTAAGATTCATTCCTGATGGAATTTTAGCTGATCCGATATCAATCACCGTGACAGCTTATATTAAGGATACTGATCCAGATACCTATTTGATTTCTGAGCTGTCTCACTCAGGCGAATTGATTGTTTCGATGTTGGACGATTCTGGAATTGATGATCCAATTGTAATTGATGGTCCTAACCCGGTTGACCCAGTCGATCCGACTGATCCAATCGATCCATCGAACCCTAGTGCTGACGGTGATCCACTGACGGGGGCTGTCACTGTAGCAGAAGACGCAGTTTTTGATCTTGAATTGGGTCCGTTAACTCCCATTGATGTTAATGAAACAATGAGC
>NZ_LWFH01000489.1:0-587 GCF_001635725.1 Oleiphilus sp. HI0066 | reverse complement strand
TGATTGGGCAGTTTTTCGCACTAAGGTATACTCGCGAGCTGTTCGATGAGGCGCTTTGTATATGGTCCGGTTAGTTTACTCAATTATTATTGCGATCTGCATTCCTTTTGTGCTGTTGCACTTATTGCTTCGAGGGATTCGCTCGCCTGAGTATCGATCACGTCGCTTGGAGCGTTTAGGCTTTTTTAAGGCCCCAGAACAAGCTCAAGATTTTTGGATTCATGCTGTTTCCGTCGGAGAGTTGCTTGCGGCCGAACCTATTATTCGAGAGCTGCAAACTCGTTATCCTGCAAAGCGTATTACTGTCACGACAATGACGCCTACGAGCTCTGCATTGGTGAGTAAGCTATTTGGTGACTCTGTTTATCATGTATATGCCCCATATGATTTTCCGTTGTTTGTCGGTGCGTTTCTTAAGCGTATTCGTCCCAAGTTTGTAATCATCATGGAAACTGAGCTTTGGCCGAATATGCTGCATGGTGCGCAGAAGGCGGGTTGTTCTGTGGTACTAGCTAATGCTCGCTTATCTGGGCGTTCTGCGCGAGGTTATAAGCGCTTTTTGCTACTGCTTTCGTGGCTTTTTGATA
>NZ_LWFH01000488.1:0-585 GCF_001635725.1 Oleiphilus sp. HI0066 | reverse complement strand
CAATCACAATGATTCGCTGGATACACAGGTGCCTAATGTTAGGCTTTTCTGTGCTGTTTCTAGTGTCGCTAGTATTGGGCTGGTGAACGGTATGTCTTCGCAAATTAAAAATGCAACGATGTTGCGGGTAGAACATTTAAGTTGGACAGCACCAAGCAGAGGATTAGCATCCCCAGTAAAAATTCTTGATGATGTTTCATTTAAAATCGAGACGGGCAAGTTTGTTGGCCTTATTGGCCCAAACGGCGCAGGGAAGTCCTCTTTGATGCGATGTGTCTATCGAGTAACTAAACCCACTGAGGGCGAAGTGTTTGTGGATGAACAGAATGTTTGGGAATTGAGTGCGAAACAATCTGCCCTAAAAACCGCTGTTATTCTTCAAGAACAAAATGACTATATGGGCTTAACTGTTCATGATGTTATCGCACAAGGGCTGACGCCCCATAAGGGCTTGTTTGAATGGAATACTCGAGATGATGATGCCTTGATCGCGCAGCTCCTCAAAGAGATGGAGCTTAGTGAACTTGCAGAGAAGCCCTTTTCAGTTCTGTCAGGCGGCGAAAAGCAAAGGGCTTATTTAGCACG
>NZ_LWFH01000487.1:0-762 GCF_001635725.1 Oleiphilus sp. HI0066 | reverse complement strand
ACTCGTAATCAACGTAACGAGAAGCGGTTCATAGGAAAACCAACAACAAAAAAGGCCGCTGACAAACAGCGGCCTTAATCAGATCAAACTGACACTATACTAATGTTAGTGCGCAGAGATCGTCCAACGCGTGTCACTTTCAATATCTGTCCAGTATAAAGAACCAATGGATTGATCAGTGTCGCCAAACTTAAGCGCGCCAATTTCCATATCGCCTTTAAACTTCGTATTGAGAGCAATACCATCACGCCCCATAGCTTCGATCACAGCAACGGGATCACCGTTACCAATTAGAGCAGGGTTAAGTGATGCTAGATCAAGACCTGCAGTGTTGCGTACTGCATAGATCTCACGCTCAGATTGCGCGAAACCAAATGCAAAGTCACCATTTAGATCTGTAACATCACCACGTACGTTATTGATCTTCATGTCTTCAATCAATACGCCAGCGATGTCTAAGTAAACGTCAAGATCAGTTACGTTAACGTAGGTGTTCCAATTGATCTTAGAGTCAGCATTGCCAACTGTGTCGATGTCTTTCACACCGTCACCATTCACATCTAAACCAAAGCCATTGCCGTTGTTTTCAATATGAATATCAACTGGACCTAAGTAACCGTTGATCGAAAGATCAGAGATCAACACTGTAGTCGCTGAATCACCATCAGAGTCCACACCAGTACCCGTATGAGTATTGTATGCATCACCAATAGAGTCACCAGCTTCAAATGCAGACGATGCAATACCGATTGCATCAATACT
>NZ_LWFH01000486.1:0-781 GCF_001635725.1 Oleiphilus sp. HI0066 | reverse complement strand
CAGTTACATGAAGAAAAGTTTGAGCGTTGCGCTTTTAAGCGCGCTTAGCAAGAACGGCTTTTTAATGCTTTAAATACAGTACCAAAGCATCTGTTCAAAAGTATAGAAATGTTTTTAGCTATTAAAGTAACTAAATATTATTAGTTGGTATAAGTCAGTTTTTACCTTTGTATGAGCTTGCCTTGAAAGTTTTCAAAATGTTGCGGGTTTACCCTTAAACGTTTGTTTGTGTTGGGATTGTATTATGAATGTCTTTGTTTCTTGCCCTAGGGGTATGCAGTATCTTCTGGAAAAGGAGCTAAACACCTTAGGTTTGATGTCGTGCAAGCCGGTTTCTGCAGGTGTCGAGCTAAGCGCGGAGCTAGATCAGGTCTACACAATATTGCTTTGGTCTCGCATAGCGAACAGGGTGTTTGTTGAGCTGGCAAGCGGAAAAATCGATAAAGCAGAAGATGTATATAGTCACGCTGCGCGTATTCCGTGGCAATCTCATTTTGGGGTCGACAATACATTTTCTGTTAACTTCTCAGGCACTAATAAGCACATAACAAATTCCGCCTTTGGCGCTCTTAAGGTCAAGGACGCTATTGTTGATTACTTTCGTGATGTTGTTGGAGAGCGGCCAAATGTCGATAAAGATAATCCTCAAATTAGGGTGGCTGCTAAGTTAAGTAAAGGTGTGCTCAGCATCAGCTTGGATTTGTCGGGGGAAAGTCTCCACAAGCGTGGATATCGAATAGACAAGGGCGCTGCGCCATTACGCGAGAATGTTGCGGCCGCA
>NZ_LWFH01000485.1:0-662 GCF_001635725.1 Oleiphilus sp. HI0066 | reverse complement strand
GATAGAAATCGGCAGCGCTTCTGGAGCATCAATTGCTTTAGCACAATTAGACGAAAACGATTATCGCGTTGAAGCCAAGTTTTATTTCTCGGTAGATGATTTCTCTTTGTCGAACTTTAATTCGCTACTTCGTCAGTACAATCCGAATGCAGACGCTTTGAGTTTTGAAGCATTCGAAGGGCATATTAAAGGGGCGATCGACTTATTGTTCCGAGCGCAAGACGCTTATTTTGTGCTGGATTATAAATCGAATCATCTTGGTTTTAGCGCAGACAACTATACGCACGACAAACTAGAAGCAGCGATCAATGAGCATCGTTATGATGTGCAATACCTGCTGTATAGCTTAGCCATTCATCGTCTGTTAAAAGCACGAATGGGAAATGCTTATAGCTATCAGGCACATTTTGGTGGTGTAGTGTATTTGTTTTTAAGAGGACTTGGTTTAGACGCAGATGGAGATAACCCAGCGGGCGTTTACTTTATAAAGCCAGAACAGAGTTTGATTGAAGGTTTAGATCAGCTTTTTACTGATGGAGGTGCTCAATGAGTCTTCCATCAAACATTTCTCAGCGTATACGTTTCTTAAAGCAGAGTTTACGTCGCGGCGAGTCGTTGGTGTCGTGGATTGATTTTTATGCGGCAGACGCAGCATTAAACGA
>NZ_LWFH01000484.1:0-1209 GCF_001635725.1 Oleiphilus sp. HI0066 | reverse complement strand
CGCGCAGGTTCACTCGAAACGCTCGAATTTCCTAAGCTGAGCTCCAGCAACTTCGTTGCCAGTACAACTCCTGAGCCGGAACCAATACCCACAATCACAACTCCACCAGTAGACGTAACCAACATCAACACGATGAGAAACAACCTCTCTGCCGCTGACAAAAAAAGTATTAAAGACAAGCTATCCGCACTAAGGGCCAAACTAAAACAGCCATGATGGCATTTCGCTTTAATTCTTTAACGCAATACCTCTACATTGCGTTAGCCGCAATGCTCATCACACCTGCAATGACGTCGTTTGCTGTGGAATTTAAAAATCAATTGTTAGAGGTCGTAGAGCAACGATTTGGCAGTGATGCCGCACAACGCCTTGTCGATTGGCAAAGTATGGCTTGGGACCTTAAACAGTCGTACACACAAGATGTCGAGCTAGCACAGCTAAAACAAGTTAACGATTTCTTCAACCAAGCGGCGTTTATAGACGATATCGAACTATGGGGAGACACCGACTACTGGGCGACCCCTGTAGAGTTACTAGCTAAAAATGCCGGAGACTGTGAAGACTACGCGATCGCTAAGTTCTTTACTTTGCTATTCGCGGGTGTTGACGAAAGCAAACTTCAAATCTCTTATGTAAAGGCTCTAGAGCTTAATCAAGCGCACATGGTATTGGCATACTACCCAACACCAAACTCAGAGCCACTCATACTCGACAACATCAATAAGAATATCTTACCGGCCTCTCAGCGCACGGATTTAGAACCCGTTTATGGTTTCAATGGGCTTGGCGTCTGGTTAAACCGCTTTAGTCGTAGTAATGCGAAACGTGTCGGTGATCCAAGTATTATGGATAATTGGTCCGACATGCTTCGCCGTCAAGGCATTCTCATGCTGCGAAGAGAATCAAATAAGTAAATTACAGCTTGACGTTTACGTTAACGTAACTATACCCTCTTATCCTTTCTTAGTTATACAAATGAGCGCTACATGCCTAGCTATTCAATTTCAGAGTTATCGCACGAGTTCGATATCACTACACGCACAATGCGATTCTATGAATCTGAAGGGCTATTAAGTCCAAAACGTGATGGTCAAACGCGTATATACGCAGAAGCTGACCGGGTTCGTCTAAAGCTCATTTTACGCGGTAAACGCTTAGGTCTTTCGCTCGCCGAATCAAAAGAGCTGATCGATATGTATAAACCTCGCG
>NZ_LWFH01000483.1:0-733 GCF_001635725.1 Oleiphilus sp. HI0066 | reverse complement strand
AGGCCTCTATGGTCGTAGTGGCCGGGCTAACATTCGGCATTTCCATATAGCTTGTAATACCGCCCGCCACAGCGGCTCGTGATTCAGTTTTAATACTTCCCTTATGCGTTAAACCCGGCTCACGAAAATGAACTTGATCATCGATCATTCCCGGCAAAAGCCAGAAGCCATGCGCATCAATGACTTTGTCATTATTCGAAGCAGTCAGGTTGCTTGAAATGGCCGCTATGCGATCATCTTTAATACGCACATCAAGCTCTTCAGCTTTCCCTTCATTTACCACCAAGGCATTCTTAATGAGTGTTGTGGTCATGATTGATAACCATCTCCTATTACATGTACAACTTGCGATTCTTGATCGGCTTTTAAGTAAAAACAGTTGGGTCTGAGAGTGTGACAAGCAGGCCCAACTTGCTCAGCAATACATAAAATGCTGTCGCCATCGCAGTCAAAATACATTTCACACAGTGCTTGGGTATGTCCGCTCGACTCCCCTTTTACCCAAAATGATTGTCGACTGCGCGACCAGTATGTGACCTTCCGCGTCTCAAGCGTTTTTTCAATCGCCTCTTTGTTCATCCAGGCCATCATCAATACATTTTTTGTTGATGCATCTTGAGTGATCACCGGTACTAAACCGTCTTCGTTGAAAGCTAGATTCTCTAGCACAGCCTTCAGTTCAACTTTATCGCCATCTCTTTTGTGCTCTAGGCTTCCAAAGAATTTTTGATAC
>NZ_LWFH01000482.1:0-1226 GCF_001635725.1 Oleiphilus sp. HI0066 | reverse complement strand
CGATCTTTCCCTGTGGTTTCTCGAGTGCAATGCGCAACGCTTCTGACGCAACGAAAGGAAGGTCGTGTTGTATTAAGGTCTGTTTGAAAAGCTTGATAAAGAGTGTGCTGATCACTTTGTCATCACACCGATGCTGTAAGTGCGTCCCAGTCGACACAATGCTGTCCTCACTCTATTACGATTCTTGTTTTGAACTGCACGAGCCCTACAACAAGCGCAACATCTCGGACGCTTAGGAGACCAAAATCCTATCTCTTTGGAGATGAAAATACAAAATCATTATGTCGTTTGNGTGAGCGAGTAAAAAATATAGTTTCAGTGCGTGTTTAAGGTCGAATATTTCAAATTTTGGACTACGGTTACGCCCAATATAAAAAATCGTTAACCTTAGGCTGAACGTTTATGCATCATTTACACGCAGGGCGTCTGTTAGATGTTCAACAGCGCATCATTTCTCTTATTGCTTTAGGCGGGCAATGGGCGGAATGTTTGGAGCTCATCGCGACAGAAATAGAGCGACTGATTCCGCGTGAAGATGCGTATTGCTCCATTCTCTTTCTGGATGGGAAACATCTACGCCATGGTGCAGCACCTAGCATCAGCAAGGAATATTCCGAGGCGATTGATGGCGCAGAAATCGGCCCTAATGTTGGGTCTTGCGGAACAGCGGCCTATACAGCGAAGAATGTGAATGTGTCGAGTATCGAAACGGATCCACTCTGGGCTGATTACAAAGGCTTAGCCTTAGGCGCGGGACTACGGGCATGCTGGTCTGTCCCGATTATGGCGAGTTATGGCCCAGTGCTTGGCAGTTTTGCCATTTATTTCGGCCACGAATGTGAGTATGACGCAGATCTTGTTGATCTGATTGAGCGCTTTTCTCATCTGGCAGGTTTAGTTCTAGAGAAAAAAATCAACGAAGGGAAATCAAGTCAGCTGCATAAAGCCTTACAACATAACAGCCATCGCTTTGAGAGCTTTGCTAGGGCGATGCCGGATCTAGTTCTCGTGTTCGATGAAGATGGCTATTACGTCGATATTTATGGCGGTGAGATGAAATCATTAGTCTTGCCTGCCAATATGCTTCTTGGGCAGAAATTGTCAGACATCCTCCCTCCTGCAATTAGCACAGCCATGCTCAATGTTATTCATGAGTGTCTCGATCAACAGAAACGTATGGTGTATGAGTATGAGCTAGATGTTCAAACGGGAAATCGTATTTTTGA
>NZ_LWFH01000481.1:0-563 GCF_001635725.1 Oleiphilus sp. HI0066 | reverse complement strand
GTCTGCTTCGGTTAAGGTATCACCAGCCAAATACCGAGATTCAGACAAGCGCACCTCCATACGACCTAAAGCCTCAAACAAGGCTTCGAAGTTTTTCTCATAGGCTGCTTGTGTGGTCGCAAATCCAGTTTTATACACACCGTTATTAATATTCTCGTACACATCTGCATTTAGTTCATCGATGATTTGTCGCTTAGACTCCGGATAGTAATCCACATCATCAGAAGCAAAATCATTAAAAGCCGTATTGAGCATTCGAATAATTTCTGAGGACTCGTTACTGACAATCTGCCGAGATTTCTTATCATAGAGCACCGGAACAGTGACACGACCAGAGTAATTAGGTTGAACTGAAGTATAAACTTGATGCATATATGTCAATCCATTCATGCCGTCTGGAAGATCGCCACCTTGAAACTCCCAGCCCTGAGATAACATCTCAGGCTTTACTATCGAAACAGAAATAACATCTTCCAAGCCTTTCAAAGCACGAAAGACAAGCGTTCTGTGCGCCCAAGGACATGCAAGCGAAACAAACAAATGATAGCGCCCTGACTCTGCTT